>NZ_LFZV01000001.1:0-293924 GCF_001183965.1 Bacillus sp. FJAT-27916 | reverse complement strand
ATTCAACTCAACTCACACTGCACCCTCACAAGACCTCCCCTGGTAAGAGCGAAAACTTTCCTCCCATGTAACTGCTAGATTTACTGGATAGGTTTCGGGCAGTATTGGACTTCGTCTTGTCTTGCAGACTCATCCGACCTAAGCCAGCCTTGTATCTAGTTTCTGTTCGTCAGTTCAGGAGTTTGCGTCCAGCTTCCTTCAGCCACTACCTCACGATAGCCACCTTGCTTTTCGCTAACAGTTCCTACTGCCAAGCCTGTAGTGGACTTGCACCACCAAGTTTTCGCCCATGCAGGGCGCACAAGAAAAAAGGGGCTGTCCCATAAGTCCCTAATAAACGAAACAGGTGGAGAAAACTGAATGGTTTTCTCCACCTGTTTTTGGTTGTGTGTAAGATTTTCCTGAAAGTAGCCCGGCTACTTTCAGAAAGTTATGGGCCATCGCCACGATTCCGAATTCCGTTTGGACCTTCGGGAGACTCCGGAGCGAAAAGCGCCGGAACGACCGATTGCCCTTGATATGACCGAACACACTTTCGACCTCTACTTTACGACGGCCATAAATTTGTGCGTTCGGTTCAGACCAAAGGCTTGTCTTTGCTTTTGCTTTCAGTTCTTCATAGACGGGATTGTAGTGAACTTGGCGGTTGCCTTCCGCCTTCGTGCATTGTGCCTTTAGCGGGCAACCCGTACAATCCTCGCATTCATAGATTTTCAGGTCACGCGTGAATCCATTCTTATCCGTCCGGGTGGAATAACGTTTGAAGAGCACCCTTCGATTGTTCGGGCAGATGTATTCGTCCTTGTGTTCATCATACTCCCAGTTTCGCACATTCCGGATGTCGTTTTTGTACGATCGTGTTTGCTCGGTCAGGTAGGTATTGTACGGAATTAACGCCTCGAATGGCTCTTCAAGGGTATACAGGTAGTTTTCCTCGCTTCCATATCCGGCATCCGCGATGACCTTCTTTGGCAACGGAATCGAGGAGTTCTTCAACGCTTCAAGGTGAGGCTTGAAACACCGGGTATCGGTTGGTCTTTGATGGATAGTGTAGAACAGGATGAATTGGTTTTCCGTCGCCATCTGGACATTGTAGCCAGGCTTGAGCTGGCCGTTCTTCATGTGATCCTCTTTCATGCGCATAAAGGTCGCATCCGTGTCTGTCTTGGAGTAACTGTTCCGGTCCCCAAACAAGGCATTTTGGTCTCGATACTTCTTCAAGCGAGGACGTAAGTCTTCCCGAACATCCTTCAAGAGCTTCTTGATGGGACGGAGGGCTCTTCTTTTCTCTTTTCGTGCTTGGCTGTTGTCTTCCCGTTCCAATTCCTCCATTTCACACGCGACCTTCTCCGCCAGTGTTTCTTCCAGAAGGTCAAGCTTTTCCTCAGGGGTTGGCTCCTCGGATCTTTCTTCATGGGTCAATTCTCTATTTTCCTCCAGGGTGATGGCTTGGATGTGCTGATAGGTTTCATCGATTTTTTCCTGGAGCTTGGCCTCGAACTTCGTTGTCGCCTTCTTCCAGACAAATGAATACTTGTTCGCGTTGGCTTCAATCTTGGTCCCATCAAGGAAGTAGGTATCCATTGAAATGAGCTTACGCTCCATCAACTGGTGAATCATGCTTTCAAACAGGGATGGAAGCAGTTTCCCCATCTGTTGGGTACGGAAGCGATTGACGGTTCGATAATCCGGTTTCTGTAGGGCAGCGAGCCACATGGCAGGGAGGTTTTCTTCCACCATACGCGCAATGTTTCGGCAGGAATAGACTTTCTGGGAGTACGCGTACAAGACCACTTTGGTCATCATTTTCGGGTGATAGGAGCTGCGGCCGCCTCCTTGATAGTGTTGGAGAAAGAGGGAATCATCCAATTCTTCGATCATCTCGTCAATGACGCGGGAGACGTGGTTTTCTGGAATCAAGTCTTGGATATCAAAAATCATGGTGGCTTGACGATTGTCATAAGGGATGAAACTTGGTTTGAGATTCTTATTCGATGAATGGGGAGTTTCTTCTTGAAGAGAGAGTGGAAGTTCAACTTGTTCAGTGGTATAATCAGTGTACATAAAAACCGCCCTTTCGATATGGTGTTTGTTGGTAACTTCATTTTATCGAAAAAGGCGGTTTTTTTGTATTCTTTTGCCATTTATTTTCAGAAAATGTCTAGTTAAGCGGAAGCTAGAATTGTTCGGACCGTCGATTGGAGTGGAAGGTGGCTGACTCCTGCGGGATTAGCGGACAGGGGAGACCCCGCAGACGCTGAAAGCGTTGAGGAGGCTCCCCGACCGCCCCGCGGAAAGTAGCCACCTGGAACGGAAATCAACCTCTACGTTTAACGGGGCCTGAAAAATGCGAAAGAAGGGGTTGCCCCTGAAAGTCAATCCTCATTGACTTATGGGACAGCCCCTTTTCGTTTCATTCAGATTACGAAAGTTTAGAACGCAAGTATGCGTCGATAAACATATCAATGTCGCCATCCATAACCGCACCGATATTGCCTGTTTCAGCATTTGTACGGTGGTCTTTGACCATGGAGTATGGGTGGAAGACGTAGGAGCGGATTTGGCTGCCCCAGCCGATTTCTTTTTGCTCTCCGCGAATCTCAGCGAGCTCTGCTTCCTGCTGCTCGATTTCACGTTGATAGAGCTTAGATTTCAGCATTTTCATGGCTGCTTCACGGTTTTTGATTTGAGAACGCTCAGATTGGCAAGTGACCACAACATTCGTCGGGATATGCGTGATACGAACGGCAGAGTCAGTCGTATTGATATGCTGACCGCCGGCGCCGCTTGCTCGGTATGTGTCAATCTTCAAATCTTCTGTGCGGATTTCGATGTTGATTTCATCATTGAATTCTGGCATAACCTCACATGATACGAAGGAGGTATGACGGCGGCCAGATGAATCGAATGGGGAGATACGAACCAAACGGTGTACCCCTTTCTCCGCCTTCAAATAACCGTAGGCATTATGACCGCGAATGCCAAGCGTTACGCTCTTCACGCCAGCCTCATCGCCTGGAAGGTAATCAAGTGTTTCCACCTTGAAGCCTTTTTTCTCTGCCCATCTTGTGTACATACGAAGGAGCATGGATGCCCAGTCCTGAGACTCGGTTCCGCCGGCACCTGGATGCAATTCAAGGATGGCATTATTCTTATCATATTCTTCACTGAGCAGCAATTGAAGCTCGAAGGCATTCAAACGCTCAGATAGCTCGGTAAGTTCAGATTCAAGCTCACCCTGAAGATCTTCATCCGGCTCTTCTTTGATCAATTCAAAGGTTAGCTCGAGATTTTCGTAGGATTCATTTAAGGAGTTGAATTCACCAACCTGCTCTTTCAAGCCATTGGCTTCACTGATGATGCCTTGGGCCTTCTGCTGGTCGTTCCAGAATTCAGGCTCAGACATGATTTCATCAAGCTCCATAATGCGCGCTTCTTTCTCTTCTAAGTCAAAGAGACCCCCTAAAGTCCGCCAAGCGCTTGGCTGTTTTTTCTAACTCATTGCGAATTTCTGCGATTTCCATTCACATTCACCTCTATCATTATTTAACGCTAATCAGGAAAAAGAGAGCCGGCGCACACACCGTCCCTCTCATTCAAATGGTTATCCTTTATTATACGCTCTTGCGTCTTTTAAAGATACCTGAAAGCTTGATTTATTTGCCATGACAATTTTTATATTTTTTACCAGAACCGCATGGGCAAGGGGCATTACGTCCCACCGCTTTATCCTCATTGCGCTTCGGCTGTTTCTTCACTTCACCGTCAGCCTTTGGATTAACGGCCTGTCCTTTGACAACTTCCTCACGCTCGAGATTATTGCGAATCTCGGCCTTCATGATGTATTTTGCTACATCATCCTCGATGGAGGCAATCATAGCCTCGAACATTCTGAAGCCTTCCTGCTGATATTCATTCAATGGATTGATTTGAGCATAGGCACGTAAATGGATTCCTTGACGCAATTGGTCCATCGTATCAATATGATCCATCCATTTGCTATCAACCGCACGAAGAACGATAACTTTCTCGAATTCACGCATTTGCTCGGTTGAAAGCTGTTCTTCCTTCTCATTGTATTTCTCGATAATCTTATCAAAGAGAAGGTTGACGATTTCTTCCCCGTCAAGCTCCTTCAATGCTGCCTCATCCAAGGAGTTCTCAGGCAATAGATTTGCATACACATAATCGAGAAGACCCTGGATATTCCACTCCTCACTCTCTCCATCCGGACCGAATGCATACACATTGCGTTCAAGGGAGGAGCGAATCATAGACTCAACAATGCCGCGTAAATTATCGTTATCAAGTACATCAAAGCGCTGCTTGTAGATGATTTCACGCTGCTGACGAAGAACATCATCATATTCAAGCAATTGTTTACGGGCATCATAGTTATTGCCCTCAACGCGTTTTTGCGCAGATTCCACAGCTCTTGATACCATCTTGCTTTGGATTGGCTGATCATCGCCCATGCCAAGGCGGGACATCATGCTCTTAATGTTCTCGGAGCCGAAACGGCGCATCAATTCATCCTCCAAAGAGAGGTAGAACTGAGTCACACCAGGGTCCCCTTGACGTCCAGAACGACCACGGAGCTGGTTATCGATACGGCGTGATTCATGGCGCTCCGTACCGATGACAGCTAAACCGCCAAGCTCTGCCACACCTTCACCAAGCTTGATATCTGTACCACGGCCGGCCATGTTGGTCGCGATGGTCACAGCGCCGGGCTGTCCGGCATCAAGAATGATATTTCCTTCCCGCTCATGCTGCTTCGCATTCAAGACACTATGCGGGACACCCTTTTTCTTTAAGAGCTCGGAGACATATTCACTTGTCTCAATCGCTACCGTACCAACGAGCACTGGCTGCCCTTTCGCATGGCGTTCTGCGATATCTTCAACAACCGCCTTGAACTTGCCTTCCATTGTGGCGAAAATCAAGTCAGAACGGTCATCACGAATGATGTCACGGTTCGTTGGAATCGCGATAACGTTCATATTATAAATATTGCGGAATTCCTCTTCTTCCGTTTTCGCTGTACCTGTCATACCGGCAAGCTTTTGATACATACGGAAGTAGTTTTGGAATGTAATTGTCGCAAGGGTCATGCTCTCGTTTTGGATTTCAAGCCCTTCTTTTGCCTCAATTGCCTGGTGAAGACCGTCGCTGTAACGGCGTCCTTTCATCAAACGGCCGGTGAATTGGTCAACAATGACAATCTCACCGTCTTGAACGACATAATCGACATCCAAATGCATGGACGCATGTGCCTTCAAGGCTTGTCCGATATGATGGTTTAAGGCAACATGGCTGATATCAAATAAGTTATCAATGCCAAAGGCACGCTCTGCCTTGCTCATCCCATCTTCCGTTAACTGAACACTCTTCGTCTTCTCATCGTACGTATAATCCTGCTCTTTCGTCAGCGTACGAACAAAGGCATTCGCCTGCATATATAATTGTGTGGATTTCTTCGCTGAACCAGAAATAATGAGCGGTGTCCGCGCTTCATCGATCAAGATGGAGTCAACCTCATCAATGACGGCAAAGTGAAGCGGACGCTGCACCATTTGCTCTTTGTAGAGCACCATATTATCACGCAAGTAATCGAACCCAAACTCATTATTCGTTCCATAAGTAATGTCCGCATTATAGGCTTCTTGCTTTTCCTCACGGGACATGCCAGCTAAATTCAAGCCGACAGACAGTCCTAAGAAATTATAAAGCTGTCCCATTTCATTAGCGTCACGACTAGCAAGGTATTCGTTGACCGTGATGACATGAACGCCTTTTCCTGTGATGGCATTCAAATAGACGGGCATGGTAGACGTTAACGTTTTACCTTCCCCGGTTTTCATCTCGGAAATATTCCCTTCGTGCAAGGCGATACCACCCATTAACTGCACATTAAATGGATACATGCCTAGCACACGGCGTGAAGCCTCACGAACGACCGCAAAAGCCTCAGGAAGCATATCGTCAAGCGATTCTCCATTCGCATAGCGTTCGCGGAATTCATCCGTTTTAGCTGTCAGTTGTTCATCTGAAAGACCCTCTGCCATGGAAGCCAATGCCTCCACCTTTGCAGCTGTTTTCGTCAGCCTTTTCAGTTCAGATTTATTAGGGTCAAACAATTTATTCAAGATCCCCATTAAGCAGTCTCTCCTCTTATTTAGAAGGGTTTCAATGCCCTAGATTGTTAGTCAATCATGAATCGTACTTTTTTTAAATTTCTTATTAATAGTAACACTTACAACAGGACAAAACAACAAATGCAAAGGTTTCGCCATGTATAATTCTGGGCATAATTCATCCTTTATTTACGAATTTAACCACAGAAAAGTTTCATCCTTCTAATAGAAGCAGTTTTGCCAGAGAGGGAGCCTTTTAATCAAGGGGGGCAGAGCAGTGGAGGTTTCGCATGTTTCTTCTATTATTGTCTCATTTTGACATAGCTGTTTGTCTAGATACATGGATTTGCGCCCATACCACTGAACTATCGCCCTTACAGCATTCCATGCACCCATAAGAGCTGGATTTCGCCCTTACACCAAGTAATGCGCCCATACGAGCTGAGTTTCGCCCTTAACCAGCAGGAATTCGCCCATAAATCATATGAAACCAGGCTTATTCCAAGTAGAAGAAGAGGCCCATCATCACGCCAAAGGTCAAAATAGACAAGCTGCGGGGTGTTTTTGAAGAAAATCCTGCTCTTTTCAGCGGATTCCGTTCAAAAACATGATAAAATTACCCTGTTTTGATTCTGGGGCATTCCAGGATTGCTCCCATACAAACCAAAATTAAAAAGGCGGAAAACCCATCGGGTCCTCCGCCTTTCCTGTATCAACTTAGTTAACGGCTTCAATCAAACCGTATTTACCGTCTTTACGTTTGTAGACGATGTGTGTGCCGTCTGTTTCTGCATCTGTGTAGATGAAGAAGTTGTGGCCGAGCATGTCCATTTGAAGGATGGCTTCTTCACTGTCCATTGGTTTAAGATCGAAGCGTTTTACACGGACAACTTCAAGCTTGTCTTCATCTTCTTGCACTTCTGGTTCAAGGTCGCCTTCTGGAGTGACGAATACTTCTTTGCCTGTGTCACGGGAGCGACGATTGATTTTTGTTTTATATTTGCGAATTTGTCTTTCTAATTTATCGTTAATAATGTCAATGCACGCATACATATCTGTGTTGGTTTCTTCTGCTCGCAATACAAGGTTTGGAAGCGGAATGGTAATTTCAACTTTTGCGTTTTTATCAGCGTAAACTTTCAGATTAACATGTACATTGGCATTTGGTGTATCAGAAAAGAATCTTTCCAATTTTCCAACTTTTTTCTCTACGTAATCTCTGATTGCTGGAGTTACCTCAATGTTTTCACCACGAATGTTGTAATTCATAAGTGAGTCCTCCTTTTCTCTACCTTCTATAACTATTATATTCTATTAATCCCAAAGAACATCCTGCTAATATCGACAAATGTTTGTCTATTTTTGAACAATTCAGGATTTTGAGATTACACTATTAGTATACCCTATCTGACTAAGAAAAAGCACTAGATGTCACAATAAATTCGAAGTTGTAATCATTTCCTCTTATCATAATAAAATCCATCTGTCATAACCGATTCATAGGGATTGGCATATTTTTGATTATGCCGCTTTTGAACCTTGACCCGTTTAATTTCTGCCGCGATCTCTTGCTTTTTCATTCCCATTAGTTCAGACAGTCTCAGGTTCAAAGCGACACAGCGTTCACCCAATGCTCGTTCTGCATCCGAAAAAGGGGGCTTGATCTCCAGCTGGAGCTTCTCCCGCTTGAGGATGGAGCTGTCAAGCTGCACAATAGCCTTCCCCCGATTCTTCTCCCATTCCTCTCCCTCAAGCATCTCTATCATTTCCTTCGTGACTTGATAATAGTCTTCCAACGCTTTCACGAAGCTTCACCCCTCCTTTGTAAAAAGAGGCCGTGACAATTCGTCAGGGCCCTCGTTCGATCATGTATAAATATTGATAAGCATCCCTTGTATATCCCCAATCATCCCGAGCAGGCTGAGACCCTTTTCCTCTTTATCCAAGACCGCATTCGTCAATTCGAGCAGCTTCTGATCGACCTCTTTCACCAGCTTGTAGACTTTCGCCGAACCACGCTGGCTGAAGCCACGCCGCTCCTCAAGCTGCAGGCCGCTCTTGACGGCATCATCCATGAAATCCTTGACGAGCTTTTTATATTTGCGCAGGTGATCAATAGATTGCGTATCGGCAAGCACCTTGCCTTGCACCTCAATCTCCTGCATTTTTCTGCTGAGTCTTTCATACGTCATATCCGCACGGCGCGTGCCAATGACCTCCTTGAAGGAAACGGTACCCTTGGCCGCTTCTCCCTTCCGATCTGCCTTATGTAAGGCAGTCTTTCCTATTCGCTGTACGTCCACAAACCCACCTCAAAATAAAGCTTATTGTAATAATTGCAGTACACCTTGTGGCATCTGGTTTGCTTGAGCAAGCATCGCTTGAGCAGATTGATTCAAGATATTGTTCTTTGTATACTCTGTCATCTCAAGTGCCATATCTACATCACGGATGCGTGATTCAGCAGCCGTAATGTTTTCATTCATGCTTGAAAGGTTTTCGACCGTGTATTCCAGACGGTTTTGCATGGCACCAAGGCTGGAGCGCTGGGCCGTGACCGTTTTCAAAGCAGCATCTAGAGTCGTAATGGCCGTGTTCGCACCCTGAGCTGTTGTTAAGTTTACATTCGTTAATCCGAGGGCCGCAGAATCCATTTTACTGATGGCCACATCAATGGTTTGCGCTGCATTTGCACCGACCATGAGGGAGAAAGTTGTATTTGCTCCCATTAGATTTTGTTTGTTAAATTCCGTCGTATCGCTTATCCGGTCAATCTCTAGCTTCAATTGGGTAATTTCCGTTTGAATGGCATCTCGGTCCTCGGTTGTATTCGTACCGGTTGAGCTTTGTACAGCGAGCTCTCTCATCCGCTGCAGGATTTCCGTCACAGACGATAGGGCGCCTTCCGCTGTTTGAATCAATGAAATACCGTCAAGCGCATTGCGCTCCGCTACATCAAGACCGCGGATTTGCGAGCGCATTTTCTCCGAAATAGATAGACCAGCCGCATCATCCGCTGCCTTATTGATGCGCATTCCGGAGGATAGTTTCTCCAGGTTTTTCGCAGAGTTCGCTTGGTTTGCGGCAAGCTGGCGATATGTATTCAGGGCAGCAATATTATGATTGATTTTCATCCGTATTAGCTCCTTCGTTCTCTATTATCGTTTTGTTCTCATGACGTGGTTTTCATAAGCAGATACCTTTTGCATGACCGATGATGACTGCTCTTTCCTGTGCATGGCTTCATTCCAAGCTGCTGCAAGTGTTTCGGCGAGTTCTTTTACATGCTTGATTTGATCCGTATCTTTACGGTAATTGGCCTCGATAGTCCGATCAGCCATATAGTTGTAAAGGCTGTCCAAGTTCTCCGCCAGCGGTCCTGCCTCATAGCGCAGACCAACACCTAGCCGCTGAATGATGTCACTCGCCTTTTGCAGGCTCTGATTCGCCGCTATCATATTCTTTTGCTCAATGCAGCCAAGCGCCTCCTCCAAATGACCGATTAAGCCTTCATACAGAAGGGCCGTTAACTCCTGAGACGATTTCTGGACAATCAACTCTTCTGTTAAATATTCCATTGTCAACCTCCATCTATTTTCTAGTTTTTATATCGGTTCACCCGCCGTATTCTTTATCCAGTTCCTCCAGTAATAGAAGAATCTCCGCGATGACCGCATAGAGCTGCGGAGGGATGGAATCACCTAAGTCCAAATCAAGAAGATGACTGACCAAGGTCTCATCCTCCTGCAGATGGATATCATTCTGACGGGCCATTTCAATAATCTTCTGGGCCACGCTGCCGGTGCCGTGCGCAACGAGCTGCGGTGCGGTTTCCTGACCTTCCTTATAACGCAGGACAGCGGCACTCGGTCCATTCACTTTCCTTCGATTCATCTGATTGACATACCTCATATCGTCCGGTCGTATCCTTTCCCCGCAAAGGGATTGATGATTGGCGTCCGAGCTTGCTGCTCCATTTCTTCTGTTTCCCGCTTGAACGGTTTGACTTGAACCGTTCCAATCGAATAGCCAATCTCGCCAAGCCGCTCGAATGTCGTTTCTGCCAAAGGCTCTAATCTTTGTGATAAGTCCTTCTTATCACTCGTAAAAGTGATGAACAGATTGCGGTTATTGGCAGTAAGTGATATGCCGATCTCCCCAAGTCTTTTCGTTTCCAGCACAAAGTACAGACTGCAGTTCTCCCAGTCTAACGTTTCATTTTCGCTGTTTGCTTGGACAAATACCTTCACATCCTCCACCTGCTTTTGCAGCATGAGCGGCAGATGAAGGGCAAGCTGCTGCAGACCGGATGAATCAGGTTTTGCAAGCAATTGCTGGCCTGTGATTGTCTGTACGGCCTGCTCAGCCTGAGCTGCAAGCTTCGGATTAAGCCCCCCGTCATTCAGGGCATGCAGCAAGGCAGACTTTACGTTCGCCCGCGCCTCAGGCTGCTTTCCATCCAAGAGCGCCTTCATTGTATCTGCTTCATTCATCATTCCAAGCTTGCGGATAAGCTCAAGCATTTGGCGGCCTGATGGCTGTTCAGGCTTATAAACCTGGACTTGCTGCTCCTCCATTCCGGCGACGAAATGCTTCACCTTCACGTCAGATGGCTTAAAGACAAGTCCTTCGACTGAAGCCTTTACTTCGCGGACAATCTGGCTTGCCTCGCCAAAATTGCCATTCATTAATAAAGACCGTGCCTCCTGAAGCCGGCTGCTTGCCAGGAGGAGCTTTTTCTCTGTGCCCATATCAGCGTAAAGCATGTAATCCCCTTTTAAGATCGCCGTATCGAGCTGTTTAATCGTTGACTCGAGAACCTGCTTCACTTGGGGCTGACGATTGGACAGCAGCTGCAGGGATTGATCAAGATTCTTCCCGATATCCCGTTTCGTCTGTTTGAAATCAATCGTGAGCTGAGCGAGTCGCTGACTAATTTCTGTGACGAGAATATTCTTTGAATCAAGCTTCAATGATTGAACAGCCTGGCTAATTGAGTTCAGTTCCTCTGCCGTCAATAGAGCCTCCTTAACCGGCTGCCTCAGCTCTGGATTTCTTTCCTCCAATTGCCCGAGTGCTTCCGTCAATACCTTTCGCGCTGAAAGCTCTCGTCCACTGGCTGATAAGCCCTCCGCCTTTGCGACAGCGGTGCTAAAATCCGTATAGTTCTCCATTCGCTGAACACGGTCATCTTGTGAGAAAGTCCTCACCTGGTTGAGCACCTGCTCCATATCCGGCTGTCTTTGAATGGTTTTCAGCAGGCTCTTCAACATCTCTGCTTCTGCCGTTAACACGGCCTCTCCGCTCCCTTTTTGCCCAAGTGAATGAAGGGTGTGTAAAATGGCGGTTTTACCCTCTGGCAGGCTCTTTAAAAGAGCACTCTTCTCACCTGCATCCAGCTTTGCACCCTTGATGAATGCCAGTACCTGCTTGCGGATGAATGCATCATCTTCACTCGATTCGATGGCAGCGATTAACCGTAGGATAGAGGACGTTTCTCTCCTGCTCTCAAGCAACGGCAGTTCCTTCCCCACTTCCTCCATCACCCTGCTGATGGATTCTCCATGCAGGGCGGAATGTATGGCCTTTAAATGGAAATCTGTCATCTCCAATCCACGGCCGGCCGCCGCCTTAATGGTCTCCAACTTCTGCGCAACCGTTCCTGCTTCTGTTTTCATCCATTGCTGAAGCTTTTTCGCAAGTTCGCTTGTCATCGAATAGCCTTTATCAAGCAGTATTCTTGCCGCCTGCCGAACCTCTTTCAAAGAAGCGCCCTCTAGGCCCGCCGTCCTTAATAATCCGTCCAAATCAAGCGATGTCCCGCTCTGCGCTGATTCAACATTTTTGACAACTTGCTTCGCGATTACAGTGTCGTTCTGTCTGCTCGTAATCTCTATTAGTATCCGCTGTTCACTCGGAACCCCGCCTTCAAAGGCCATCTTCATCTCTCTTCCGTTTAAGGATACGACAGCAGCCGATGAGGATAATCGTTCTTTGATCGAGACCGTATATACCTGCCCAATAGCTAATGGTCTCGTTCCAGCCGCAGCAGCTTGATTGGTATCCGTTAGTTGAATCTGCATATTTCTTCCCACCTCGATTATTCCCTTACATTCTTTATCGGTAGATAGGAAAAAAACGTAAGGATGGAGAGAGAAATAGAGAAATAGACCCAAACGGATTTACCAGCTGATAAAATATATGTCTTTTTACCTATTCAATGATTAATTCACGTATAATAATTTCATTCTGTACTAAAAAACAGTTGATTCTACCATCCAAAATACTATACTATAATCAATTGGATTATTTTTACTTATTCAGCAAAAGGGGATACGCACCATGATTTTGATAAAATATATCAAATTGTTTAATAGCCTTCTTGCTTTTTTTATCCTACTCAATATCATTTCCTATGCTACGGGACGCGTGGAGCTCTTCCCAGTTCTGGCGGTTGGAACACTCCAGATTCTACTGGGAGCCCTAGTTAATGCAGCCGGGTACAAGCTGAAAGATTTAGACGGAAATGAATAACTATATAAAAAAAGAACTGGCCGATTGCCAGTTCTTTTTATCATTATGCCCGGTCTCCTCCGGCAAATTGTTTCTGCCGGTTTAATTGAATCGCCTGCTTCCAGGTGTCACGCAAGCCTACGACGAGCTCCTCCACCTCATCCAGGATGGCCGGATCATTCTTCATATTCGCTTCAATCAGCCGGCGCAAAATGTAATCATACATCGCCATCATATTCTTCGAGACCTCGATCTCCATATTCAAGGTCACTCGCAGCTCGTTAATGATATTTTGCGCCTTCAGGAGATTCTCATTCCGCTTCTCGATCTCCTTGTTGTCCATCGCCATTCTGCCTGCCTTGATAAACTTGAGGCAGCCATTATAAAGCATCAGCGTCAATTCACCAGGAGAAGCCGTTGTGACGGCATTGGATTGGTAAGCCTGATAGGGATTATGTAAAGCCATTTATTCGTGCACTTCCTCTCTTTAACTGGAGAAATAGGATGATAGATAGCTTGATTGGCTATTCGCATTCTGAATCGCCTTCTCCATCGCTGTAAATTGTGCATAATAGCGATCTTCAATATTCAAGAGCTTATCCTCAAACCGTGTAATGCGGGATTCTACATCACTCAAATCCCGGCCGATCGTAAAAGTCGCATTCGTACTGAACGCATTTCCTGCCTTTGCCTTCAGCTTATCAGTTGCTTCCGTAATATTCGCCTGAAGCTTGGAGGCAATTCCTTCTGCTGAGGCAAATAAGGCCTGTACGCTTTCCGGGTCATCCTCAAGCGCCTGCTTTAATTTCGTTTCGTTGATTTCCAGCTTCCCGCCGTCTAAATAGTTCGCAGTTGTTGTAATGCCGATGCTGCTAAGCGTCTTAAACGTGCCCGTTGCCGTACTTACCGTATTGGACATGCTTTGGCGCATGGAGGTCAATACACTTCGAAGGGTTGCATCATTGCGAAGCCATCCTGCCTTTGCGATATTGTCCCACTTCTCAGCCTGGGCTTCTGACAAACCCTCACGCTCTTCATCAGATAGCGGCTGATAGTCACGTTTCCGTTCCTCGCCTGTTTTCTTCGTAATCTCGCTGATCAGCGTATTATAGGAATCTACAAAGCTCTTAATATTGTCATAAACAGCTGTCGTGTCACTTGTAATGCCAATATTGACCGCACCTGAGAAGGTTTGCTTCAGGTCAAATGTTACCCCGTCTATCGTGAAGTTATTACTTGAGCGGGTAGTCGTGATGCCATTAAGGGTGAATTCCGCATCTGTTCCTGCCTGGTAACGTGCCGTATCGAGCTGCAAGGCTTTGGTCAAATCGGATTGGCCGAACTGGATATCATTTGCCTCAAAGCTGCCTGTCTCTGTTCTTGTTACGGATAGACTGTCAGAGTTGGCATCATAGAACATCGTAACCCCAAGCTTGGAGGAGTTGATTTTGCTGATGACATTACTCATCGACTGGTCAGCCGAAAAGAGGAAGGTCTCCTGCATCGCTCCTTTAGAGGTGGTGGTCTCCACATCCATTGCGGTGTACTTTTGCTTGTAGGAGACCGTAATCTCAGCAGCCGCATCCACCGCATTATTTAACGTTACCTGCCCAGTGGCAAAATCAATCTTTCCTGATAGAGAACCAGCGGTGAAGGTATTATTCGCGTCAATGGTAACAGCTTGGCCATTGATGGTAAGTGAATTCTCGGCGATTGCTTTTTTCGATAAGGTAAAGCTTGTTGCTCCTTCTGCAAGGGAGATCTTTTCTACCTTTTTATCTGTGACGTAATTCACTTCAATGGCGGCGTTGGCTTCTGGTGTGTTTGTGAATGTGATGATGCCATTGTTAATCGTGTATTCATCCGCTTTAAGGGCCTTTCCAGCCACCTTTACGCTGATTGGACGATCAAGCAAGATGGTTCCTTCCGCGAGAGGAAGTTCGACCGTCGAACCAGTGGCTGTGAATTTCGCCGTCTCGACGCTGCCTTCTGCCCAAGTGATGGCGTTCGCAAATTGACTATTCATAGAAAGCAGGGAGCTGCTTGTGCTGATTTTGCTGTCTGCACTGGCAGATAGTTTATTTACGGTTGTCAGGCTTGCTGATGTCGCCAGCTTCGTCACATTGGAGAGCTGATAGCTTGCCGTACTGGCAGATGAGGACGCTGTTGCGGTTACATAGGACTCGTTTGAGCTGCTCGTTTGCTTCGCCCCGTAGCTTGAGCTGAGTTTCATGTTCAGCACCTTAGTGCGGAAGTCGGTCAGGAGCGTATTCATCGAGCGGTAATCATCCCGCTTCCACTCAAGAATCTGTTTCTTTTGCTTCAATTTATTAAGCGGAAGTCTTTCTGCATCCATCAATTGCTTGACGATGGAGTCAATATCCATCCCGCTTGCTAACCCAGATACCCGGATTGCCATTTGTCTTCACATCCTTATATTCTTCTGTCGACGAATAACGCCATATTCTCGGCCATTGAGGCATACATATCGAGCAGCTTTTTCGAAGGAATTTCCTTCAGCACATCGCCTGTTGCTGCATCAACGATGGAGACATACATTTTCTCGAGTCCCTCATGCATTTCAAATTTCAGGGAGGTTTTCATCGGTCCAAGAAAGTGATTCATCGCTTGCGTTGTTTCCATTAGTTTCTGCTGGATTTGTTCGTCGGTCATCGGAGTCCGTTCTTGAGATGGGAGCTTTTCCTGGACGGAAGCCTGCGTGGCATTGCTTCGTACAACAGCTGGAAGCCTCACTGGCTGCTCGACTGCCTTACCGGCAGTATAGCCGGAAATGCCGTTTACCATATCCTTGCACCTCGCTCTGCATTCATTGTTATTTCATATATCGGATGGGGAGGGGAGAATTTTAGGAAGGTGAGGGCGCTGCCATGAAAGATAGGTTATTTGTCCTAAGTATTTTTCGCAGAAGGGAGTCGCTTTCCGTGGGCAAGCATCGAGCCTCCTCGTGCTGCGCACTGCGGGGTCTCGATTAGCTTGTTCTTCCCACAGGAGTCTCCCCCCTTCTGCGAAAAATAGGAGAGCGCATATAATTGGTCATACTGTTTCTAACCACTCCTTCAAATCAGTAATACAATATAGAAAAAAAGACCTGCATGAGCAGGTCTCCGGTAAAAGATAGATTAACGCAATAATTGAAGTACATTTTGCGGTTGTTGGTTTGCTTGGGCGAGCATGGCTTGGGATGCTTGGGCAAGGATGGATTGTTTGGTTTGCTCGCTGATTTCTTTTGCCATGTCGACGTCACGGATGCGGGATTCGGCGGCTGTTAGGTTTTCGGATGATGTGTTTAGGTTGTTGATGGTGTATTCTAGGCGGTTTTGGTTGGCACCTAGGCTGGCACGCGCAGATGATACTGTCGCAATCGCTGTATCAATTGTGGAGATTGCAGCTGTTGCATTTTGTGCAGCTGCTTTAGTAGCATCACCATTAGAAATATTAATACCTCTAGTAACCGTTGCTGCAGCTGTATCAGTTGCATTAGTGCCTGTTCCATCATCAACACCTAATGTTCTAGCATCAAATGCCCCAATTATGAGCGACATAGTTTGACCATTATTCGCCCCGATTTGAAATGTTAAAGACTTTGCACCTTGACCATCCAACAATTTGGTTGTGTTGAATTCGGTATTATTAGAAATACGGGTTATTTCTTTTGCTAACTCATCTACTTCTTTTTGAAGCTCTGCACGATCAGCATTAGTATTCGAGTCATTCACTGACTGAACAGCCAATTCTCGCATTCGTTGCAAGATAGAATGTGTCTCATTCAAAGCACCTTCAGCTGTCTGAATCATCGAAATCCCATCCTGTGCATTTCGGCTAGCTTGATTAAGGCCGCGGATTTGGCCGCGCATCTTTTCAGAAATAGATAAACACGCTGCGTCATCTCCAGCCTTATTGATACGAAGACCAGAAGACAGCTTCTCCATACTTTTCCCTTGCGCATCATTCGCCTTCGTCAATGCATTTTGCGTATTAAGTGAGGCAATATTGTGGTTAATAATCATTCTTTTTTCCTCCTTGGAATCTTACGGTGGACTTCCTTTTCCACCAGTTGTTTTTTTATATTAATGAAAGCAAGCCCTGACCTAGGATGGGTGCTTTCAGAAATAACGCATAAGAAAAGACGAGCGGGCTTTGCAGGTGAGGCTTCATTGCCCCGGCTGCTTTAGCCCGCTCGTCCATGAGACTATTTATTTCGACCCTTTGTTTGCTTCGACTAATTCCCCGCGCGTGATTTTGATATGCTTCGGGGCATCGATGGCTAAACGAAGGTGTCCATCATCGCTTTTGACAACTTTGACGGTGATATCATCACCAATTTGAATGTATTCCCCTGGTCTTCTGCCAAGTACTAGCATGTTGTGTGGTCCCTCCTCCTTGAGAAAAGTGGTCAATTTGTAAGAACCCCCTTGAAGAACATTACCCGCTCTGACTGGCTTCACACATAAAAAAAGAGCAAATAATGCATCCGGCCCGCTTCCTGCGGCGCTTCAATAAGCATTATTTACTCGTCCTGAGTACACATTATGAGGTTTTATGTCTTACATAGATATTATCGGACTACGTTCATATATCTTTATACTCACTTTTACATTTTTTACAAAATTCATTGTATAGTATTTATTGGCTGATGGCTACTATCTTTTATGCATTCTATTGTTTCATAGACAAAAACACCGTGCCAGGCTGGCACGGTAGTTTCTAACCATATGATTAACGTAACAAAGAAAGGACATTTTGTGGTTGTTGGTTCGCTTGAGCAAGCATCGCTTGAGAAGCTTGTGCAAGAATAGATTGTTTTGTTTGCTCGCTGATTTCCTTCGCCATGTCTACATCACGGATACGGGATTCAGCGGCTGTTAGGTTTTCGGAAGATGTGTTTAGGTTGTTGATTGTGTACTCTAGTCGGTTTTGGACTGCACCTAAGTTAGAGCGTTGAGCGGAAACAGATTCAATCGCATTATTAATCGCAGTAATTGCTCTGTTTGCACTTTCTTGAGTAGCAATATTAATACCTTTTGAATCATCAGCTTCGCCAGCAACTACTGTAATCTCCGTAGCCACACGCGTTGCAACATCAGTTCCTGCCGGCGGAGTTCCCCCAGTAGCAATTGATGCTACTACCAACCCTGTGTCATTTAATGACTTAATGACTTCATCATTAGTAGCTGTACCAACAGTTGCAGGTGTTGTAGCATCTGCACCTGCTCCTTGTTTCAATGTAACTGTAATAGTTTTTGTATCTTCATCAACTTTGGCAGTTGTCTTATCTACAGCTTCAGCTCCAAAATCAGCAAACTTAATTTTATAGTCCTCTAAAGTATTATTTTTTACAGAAAAATCTCCAACTGTCGTCCCCGTTGTCTGTTTAGAAAGATCAACACCAGTTACTTTTAAAGCCGCCGCACCCATGTCAGCGATACTAACTTTAATGTTTTGTGTGTGGTTTGCACCAATTTGGAAAGTCACATCTTGAGCAGACCCGTCAGCTAATTTAATTGTATTAAACTCAGTATCTGTAGAAATACGAGTGATTTCTTCTGCTAGTTGATTAACTTCTTTTTGAATTTCAGCACGGTCAGTTTCTGTATTTGTATCATTGGCAGATTGAACAGCCAATTCACGCATACGTTGAAGAATTGAGTGAGTTTCATTCAAAGCACCCTCAGCCGTTTGAATCAAAGAAATCCCATCTTGAGCATTACGACTTGCTTGATCCAAACCACGTACTTGTGCACGCATTTTTTCGGAGATGGCTAGACCTGCCGCGTCATCCCCAGCACGGTTAATACGTAGACCAGAAGATAGTTTCTCCATGGATTTGCCTTGTGCTACGTTTGCCGCAGACATTTGGCGGTGTGTGTTAAGTGAAGCGATATTGTGGTTGATAATCATAAGTAAAAATCCTCCCTGATTTTAACGGTTCACGTCCTTGTGAACCTGATTGGTATGAGGAAAGAAAATCGGCCGACTCTTCTTTCCTGATACATCTTTTTTATCGGGGAGGATTGGCGGTATTTGATAGGACTTTACACCTATAATTTTGTATTCTTCAGTAATTCGCTCATATTGATGGTGATTTCGGCGGCTTCGACGTTTTCGTTTTGGATTTCTTCGAATAGTTCTTTCCGGTATACATCCACTTTCTTTGGTGCTTTGATGCCGAGTTTGACTTGGTCTCCTTGGACGGCGATGACGGTGACTTCGATGTCAGAGCCGATGAGGATGGATTCATCCTTTTTACGTGATAGGATCAGCATGCGTCATTCCCCCTGCTTTCGACTTTGGCGAATAGAGGAGTGCGGATTTCATAATTTGTATCATTCAGGATGACCTGCTTCCCGCGGCGGCTTTTCAGGTCAATGACGATGGGTGCCTGCAGATTGAGTGTGGATTCCTTGAACGGCTCTTTCACGGAGACGATGGAGAAGACGGTGATATTCTCCTGTGTTGCCCCGATTGCCTGTACACTCTCCTCCTCAAGCTTGAATTCATAGTCTGGGTGAGTCAGGAATGGGCTTGTGAGAATAAAAGCTAGATTCGCTGTTTCAGCAGACTGAAGTACATAGAAGGTATTTTCCTCTGTCAGGGGCAGGATGACCCATTTCTTCTCCCCGCCAAAGCCTGGCAGTCCCTCTTCAAATAAAAGAACTTCAGATTCAGCCAGCTCCTGCATGCCATGATATTTGGTTGCTATTTTCATATGCCTTCCCCTCTCTATCTATCATTAGGTAAATTTTACACGAATAGCCAAAATAAAGCTTGGCCCAAAAGGGGACCAAGCTTTTTATCATCTTAAGAAATCGACGAGTGAGCGCTGAATCAGATTCGCCCCGACCGTTAAGGCTGCTTCATGAACGGCCTTTTGGTTGGTGTAGTCAGTGATGATTTTCTCCAAATCAATATCCTCGTTATCACTCATCGCCTTTGTGGCCAGCTCCTCTTGATAATTGATTCTTGATTGCAGAAGCTCGAGTCGGTTATATCGGGCACCTAGGTCTGAGCGTTCCGCCGAAAAGCTGGAGATATGTCCGTCTAAATCCGCCAGCAAGGAATCAAGATCCGGGTCATCGGCTGTCATTTCCGCAGAGATTTGACTGATTGTATCGAACATGCCCTGGCCAAGAAGCTCATTCAAATTGGCATTTGCCTTCAGCTGTGAGCCTCGTGATACTTCCACCAAATACGCAGAATCAGCTGCGTTCACCGTTACATGGCCCGCATCATCCATTGCGACAGGTGCTTCTGTTACATTTGTTCCGTTAAAAATATATCGCCCTGCTACTTGAGTATTCGCGACTGAGACTAAATCAGCCTTCAACTGGTTGATTTCCTTTGCAATCGCCTCACGGTCCACATCAGTGTTCGTATCATTTGCTGCCTGTACGACAAGCTCGCGGATACGCTGGAGATTGCTGTTTGCCTGCTCCATCCCCGCCTCTGCATTATCCATCCATAAGTACACTTCAGAAAGGTTTCGTTTATACTGTGTCACTTCATTCAGGTTGGAGCGATAGTACATACCTTTTTGGGCGATGACTGGGTCATCGGATGGTTTGGCGATTTTTTTGCCGCTCGACATTTGTTCGAGCATGGTCGCCATTTTCCCGTAACTAGTATGAATGTTGCGTAATGAATTGGACGCAATCATGCTTTGTGTGACTCTCATCTTCTATCCACCTACCTGCCGCCTATTCCTAGGCCATTAATGATTCGATCTAAACATTCGTCAAGGAGCGTGATCATCCGTGCAGAGGCGTTATACGCCTGCTGGAATTGGATGAGATTCGTCATCTCCTCATCAAGCGATACCCCGCTCACGGATGAGCGCTTGTCGCTGACCGATTGCAGCAAGATTTCGCTATTGCCGGAGAGACGATCCGATGCTTGAGCCTTAACCCCCATCTCACCGATGACCTTTTGCAAATAACCGGTCAGGCTGGACTTCTCCGCTGCCTGTGCGTTATTCTCGCCCGCATCCTTATAATTGAATTCGGCATATATGACATTAGCAAGACGGAGGACATTCGCTGCGTCCCCATTGATTGGGTTCTCTGTTGTCGCCGTCGCAATATTATCTATGCTCTCCATAATCGGGTCAGCAAGCTGGATACGTCCTGCGAAGCCTTTGATGGCTCCAGGCTCTGAGCTTCCATCCTCATCGGCGAAGAAAATGGTTTCCGTATCCCCGTGGGCGAGTTCATTCACACTTAAGCCCGCTTTATGTACTTTATTGAATTCGGTCGCAAAGATAAAGGCCATATGGTCGAGCTCCTGGAGCATATCCGTCACTTCGCCCTTCACATTGCCAGCCGTATCGACAAAGCCATAGCCCTCCATCATGGCGAGGAGCTTGCCCTTTGAGGCAAAATCACTTGCCGCAAGCTTTGTATCGCCGATTGTTACCGTATCAACAGCTGAGTCCTCTCCGTTTTGCGTGAGGGAGATGGTATTGAAACCATCCTTGTCAACAAGTGTGACTGTCTGGTCCGTTCCGTTCAGGAAATGGATAACAGCTGTCCCTGCAGCCTGGGCACTGGATAGACCGCCATTGCTGACATATTCCACCTTGATCGAGAAAATCTCTGACAGTTCATCAATGAGGTTATCGCGGGCATCATATAGATCATTCGGTAAATAGCCATTCGGCTCAACGACGGCGATTTGCTGATTGAGATTGTCAATCCCTTCAAGAAGGCTATTCACATCTCTCACTGTCACCTGCAGCTCATTCTCCAAATCGCTCCGCACCCTCTGCAAAGATTCGCTCAAGTATTGGAAGGTTCCTGCCAAGGCTACCCCACGCTCGCGCACGACCGTCTTCGCGCCTGAGTCAACAGAATTCACGGCAAGGTCCTGCAACGATTGCCAGAAGGTATCAATGGAATTGGCGAGGCCTGTATCATCCAGCTCATTCATGACATCCTCAAGCTTTCCCATCACATCAGACGCTGTGCCATAATAGCCAAGCTTGGAGCTTTCATTGCGGTACTGCACATCTAAGTAGTTCTCGCGAATACGCTGAATGGACTCTGCCTTTACGCCGCTCCCGAGTTGACCGGGCATTTGCCCGTGGTTCAATCCGGGGCTTGGATAGGCGGTATCTGCAGCCTGATTCACACGCTGACGGCTGTAGCCGAGCGTATTCGCATTCGCAATATTATGTCCGACAACAGACAAAGCCGTTTGCTGGGCGACAAGACCGCGCTTGGCCGTTTCCAGCCCATGGAATGTAGATGTCATAATGGCTCCCTCATTTCTTTACTCATGCTCTTGAATCAAATAGTGACCGGCCCGCTCTCGACTCCCGAGTCTGCTCCGGCCGTTCATATGTATAGGTATCCTCTTCCGGCAAGAAGAGATCCATGTTCATGTTCACGAATTGTAGCGATTGCTGGACCAGCTGGCGATTCAGCTCATTTTGTGCCTTCAGCTCTGCGACAATCTCCATCAAATGGCTTCCTCCTTCAGCTAGAAGCTCAGCTTCTTGTATGGTTGCCTTCTTCAGACAATCGGCCAGCGTCCCTTCCTTTCCGCCAAGGTACGCTCGAACCAGTTCAGCCCGCTTCGCCTCAATTCTCTCTACCAGCTGAATGAGCTTTCTTTCCTTTGCAATGATGGCAGCGAAAGATTTTATGTCCGATTGCTTAACCACCTCTGTTTGCTCCTTTGACAGCTTGAGCAAATCCATATGCACCCTTGTCAATTCATCCAATTTGTCGATAATCTGCTGCACCGTCATCTCTTTCTTCTCCTCATTTCCAGTCTTCAGCAGGGATGAGGGGTAAAAAGAAAAGCCAGTATCAGCCTCATACTGGCGATCCCCTCTTGCTTATTTTCCTGTATAAAAGTTCAGCAGGCCTTCTGCTGTTGCCTTCGTATTCACACGGTAGGTTCCATTGTCAATCTGATTCTTAATCTCATCTATTTTCGCTTGGCGGTCACTCGCGACAGTGGGGCTGTTTTGCAGCTCCATCGCCTGCTTGGAGATTTCCACCTTATCCGTTTGTGCCGTTTTCATATCTGTTCCTGCTCTGTTGACGCTTTTTTGGTACGCCTGAATTCCATAGTGGCTAATTTGATTAATCTTCATCATTGTTTCCCTCACTTCCCTATCATTTTGGGGTCTAATGATAGATTCGTTTGCCAACTCCTGTTTATTATCGGCAAAGCAAAACTTTTTTTCACCTTCTGCCTGATAAATTATCGCATAGGGAAAAACCATTGCCAACCAAGGAAAATCAGCGCTCTTTCAAGAGCCTTTGGTCCCATTCATGCAGCTTCAAATCTGCCTCAAGCTCACCTATGCAGCCCGTGCATAAGCGGTCTTTCCGGATAAGCTCCTCACATCGTTCACATGGATAGCCGAGGTTCGGGTAAGCCATAATCCGCAGACGTCCATTTTTCATGAATTGATGGAGCTCTTTCAGCTCCACACCGGTTTCCGCCGCAACATCCTCATTCGTCGCCAGCTCGTTCTCCCGTTTCTTCAAGAATTGCTGTACCTGCTGAAAGCGCTGTTCTTCCTTCTTGTAACAGCTTTCGCAACTATTACTCAAATGATTTTTCAAAAATAAGTTCTGGCATACCGGACAATTCGCAAGCTCTGCCATCTTCCTCTCTCCCCTCCGCTCGTTTCTATTCCCTAATATCGGATTTGGGGAGAAAAATTGAAGCTAACGTGCGATGGTTATTGATTTCACATTGACGGCTCCAGCTTCTTTTAAGATAAGCGCAGCCTGCCGCACGGTCGTGCCGGTCGTATAAATATCATCAAGCAGGAGAACCGTCTTCCCCTCATAATCAGGAGCATCTGGATGGAGGGCAAAGACCTGTTGTCTCTCCATCCGCTCCCTCCGCGTTTTCTTTGCCTGCTTTTCACTGTGTAATCTGACCAGCCCCTCCACCAGCATAAAGCCGGCACATTCTCCAAGAGCCCTTGCCTGATTGAATCCGCGCTCGGCCAACCTTTCTGTGCTTAACGGAACAGGAATCATCAAATCAGCTTTCGGAATGGTCTTCTTCAGCTGACGTGCAAATAGACAGGCCAGTTCATAATCCCCCCGATATTTGAACCGTGCGATATACTCCTTCATGAAGGCATTGTATTGATAGAGCGAAACATTCGCCTCAAGAGCTACTCCGATTCCCGGAATCGCCTCCCACCGAATACAATCGTCACACTTTCCTTTCTCTGCCATGGGCCGGCTGCATACGGTACAGCGTGGTCCTTTCAGCGGCTCCAGCTGGACTTTACAGCTCTCACAAAGCAAATCGACCTCAGTCAGAAACAGCAGCCCTGACCAGCCTATTTGCTCCTCAAATGGGGTGTGGCAGTATAAACAAAGCTCTTTTTGAAAGAACATCAATCAAGCAGCCCCCTTCTTCCCGCTTCCTCATTCATGCGAATGATCTGCTGAATGGAAGCAAGCATCTCCTCTGTTTTCCCATAATGATAGAAGACGACCTCACCTCTTGGATACTCGCGTGAACGTCCGACCCTGCCGGCTATTTGAACAAGAGCCGCCTCTGTGAAAATCTCATTCTCCGCACCTATTACAGCGACATTCAGTCGCGGAATGGTGACGCCTCGCTCTAGAATCGTTGTCGTCAATAAACCCTGAAGCTCTCCGCTTCGGAGCTTTAACACCTTCTCGCGGCGTTCCGGGTCTTCGGCATGGACAGAATCAATCGAGGGAATCATCCGTTTGATTAAGGGAAGGGCTTGTTCCATGAGGGCAATATGAGGAAAGAAAATCAGAAATGGTTCATCCTTTTGGATAATGGCAGTCAGCCAGCTGGATAAGGGGGCTGGAATCCGTCCTTTGCGGAGGCTTCTTTGCCAATTACCACCCCAACGAAGCTCTGGCACGGGGATCGGTTTCCGGTGGAAACGCGCAGGCAGGACGACTCCTGGCAGCATCCCCTTCTTATATGATTGCTGGAAGACCAAGGATGGGGTGGCGGTTAAATAGATGCGGGTACTATTTCTTTTCCCCGCCTTTTCAGCGGCAAATTGCAGACTGCGGTCGAAGGAGAATGGAAAGGCATCGACCTCATCAATAATCATGACATCAAAGGCATCCTGATAGCGGAGGAGCTGGTGGACAGTGGAGAGAACCAATGGGGCAAAGGCATGCTTTTCCGTGCTTTGGCCATGGAGGGCGATGACAGACATATTGGGGAATACCGCCTTCAGCCGCGGTTCAAGCTCTAGAATGACATCAGTGCGGGGTGCTGCAATACACACCCGCTTCCCGTCTTTAAGCGCTTCTTCTATCCCGGCGAAGACCATCTCCGTCTTGCCGGCACCGCAGACTGCCCAGACAAGCAGCTCAGACCTATTTTGAACAGCCTGAACGATCGCCTTTGATGCCTCAGCTTGTGACGAAGATAGTGTGCCATTCCATTTCAGCTTTGCCGATGCAGCATTCCATTCAATCGGCTTGCCGCCCCATCCATAGAGCAGGCTGCAGGCAGAGACTCGTCCCATCATGATACATTTCCGGCAATACAGACACTCGGTTCCACACACCTGATGGGGAAAACGCGCAAGCAGCCGCTCATCATCATTGCCGCAGCGCCGGCATTGACCGTTCTCAATACCTTTTGTCGTATAAATAGCTGCTTCATAGAGTGAATCGTGATACTCAGAGGGGATTTCTTGAAGGAGAAGCTCTCTTCCGGAGAGGAGGGATTGTAAGGGGGATTGGACCAATTGATTTGGCCTCCTTTTTCGTTAGAATAAAAAGACCGGCTGCATAATCGGATCAGCCGGTCCCTTGGTGTTATCTGTTTGATTAGCGAATTGTCCAGCCGAGTCCCATGGCCCCTTCACCTAAATGGGTGCCAATCACCGCACCGAAATAACTGATGACAAATTCAGCATTAGGATATAATTGCTCTAGCTCTTGCTTCAATTCAATCGCTTCCTGCTCCGAATTGCCATGAATGATAGCTGCTTGGAGAGGTATGCCTTTTTGATAATCTTGGTCAAAAATTTCAATAACGCGCTTCAAGGCTTTCTTCTTCGTGCGAATCTTCTCATATGGCACGATTACCTTCTCCTCAAAGTGAAGAATCGGTTTCACCTGCAAGAGGCTGCCAATCAAAGCAGATGCCCCGTTCAGACGGCCGCCGCGCTGCAAATTCTGCAAATCATCGACGATGAAGTAGGCATCCGATTCCGAACGAAGCTCTTCAAGACGTGCCATGATCTCCTTAGGGTCTTTCCCTTCCTGCGCCATCTTGGCTGCCTCAATAACATAGAAGCCTTGTACCATACAGCTGATTTCAGAATCAAAGGCATGTACCTCAATTCCATCCACCATATTACCGGCCGTGATAGCCCCTTGGTAAGTGCCGCTGATTCCGCTTGATAAATGGATGCTGATTACGGCATCGTAATCTTTGGAAAGTTGCTCAAACAACTCAACGAATTGACCGATTGGGGGTTGGGAGGTAGTGGGAAGTTGGCCGTAGCGGCGAACCATTTCATAAAAGTCAGAAGCCGTCAGCTCGATCTCTTCTCGATAGGCTTCTTCACCGAACACAACATTTAGAGGTACGATATGTATATCAAAGCGATCACGTAAGTCTTCTGGAATATACGCTGTACTATCCGTTACTACTGCAGTCCTCATATTATAGTAAACCTTCCTTATTTTTGGTATTTACCTTATTTATATTCTCCATTTTATATGATAATCACTCCATTTGCATTAGATTGTTCAAAATGACAAAAATTTAACTCTTAGGTATCTCTCCCAAGCGTTTCCCTAATATAACCAAATCACGCTCCACCCCATCAAGTTCAGCCACACGCGGCATATGGGCCCATGTATCAAATCCGTACCGTTTGAAAAGGCGAATACTTGGCTCATTATGGCCAAAAATAAACCCAAGCAGTGTGCGGATTCCATAATCCGGCGCCCGGCGGATTGCCTCCTCAAGAAACGCCGCTCCGATTCCGCGCTTGCGGTAGGCGGGGTCCATATAAATACTCACCTCTGCCGTTGCCTGATAGGCAGCCCGTCCATAGAAATCCTGAAAGCTAAGCCAGCCAATGATGACTTCATCCTCGGTCATTACCCAGAGTGGACGCTGATTTGGCTGATGATCATGAAACCAGCCTGTACGGCTCTCTACTGAAACCGGTTCAAGGTCAGCTGTTACCATCCGGCCTGCAATTGTCGAATTATAGATTTCGACAATCCTTGGCAAGTCCTCGATATGAGCATCCCTGATGTATCTTTTTGGTTCCATCTTCATCCCCGCCTTTTCGATTCTTTATTAGGGAATGTACCAAAAAACGACTCATTTGTATAGAAAAAAACGCCTGCCCAAAGGACAGACGTTCATATTATCGGACCTCGACCCAGCCATTTTTGATTGCATAGACGACGGCTTGAGTACGGTCATTCACATTCATTTTTTGTAGAATATTGCTGACATGGTTCTTAACTGTCTTCTCGCTAATGAAGAGCGTCTCCCCAATTCCCCGGTTGCTCTTTCCATCTGCAAGTAATTGCAGGACTTCGCATTCACGGCGCGTCAGCAAGTGCAATGGACGACGAATCTCCAAGTTTAAGATATTCTCTCCGCCAGCTGCCTCATCTGTCGCCAATCTCCGGTAATCTCTTACAAGATTATGCGTAACCTTCGGATGCAAGTAAGAGCCGCCCGATGCGACCACCTTAACCGCTTCAATCAATGCATCCGCATCCATCTCTTTAAGTAAATATCCAAGGGCACCCGTTTTGAGCGCATGGGTCACATAGTTCTCATCATCATGAATCGATAGGATGATTACGCGTGAATCAGGATGTCTTTCAAGCAGCTGTGCTGTTGCTTCAACCCCGTTCATTGTCGGCATATTGATGTCCATGATGACGACATCTGGATGATATGTATCTACAATGGAGAGTGCATCTGGTCCATCATCTCCTTCGGCTACGACTTTAAAAGACGATTCAAAATCAAGAATACGCTTTACACCTTCACGAAAAAGCTGATGGTCATCTACGATTGCGATTGTTGTTGTCATTATGTCTCCTCCATTTCTCGTACATTTGTCTATCACTATTATATTCTTGATTTTCCTAAAACTACAAACATTTGCCAAAAATATAACTAGATAACTATTTTCCTCATTTATTTACACTTTAGATGATGACTTCAGCGGAATTTGTATATAAACCAATGTTCCTCCGCCAACACTTGACTGGATTGTCAATTCTCCCTCAAGTGTGTCGACACGCTCATTCATACCCATAATGCCGAATGAACCCTCTGTATGCTTCTGCGGAACAAAGCCTTTTCCGTTGTCACGTACGGTCAGTGTTCCTTTATCATTCAAAAGCTCTAATTTCACAATAATAACGGACGCTTCCGCATGCTTAATCGCATTTTGAACAGCCTCCTGGGCCAATCGAAACAAGGCCACCTCATAATTTGGCTCAAGCCGTTTCTCCTGCCCATACACCTGAAACTTAAATTCAATCTGCGGATTATACTCTCCGATTGTCTGCAAATATTTTCGCAATGTCGGAATGAGCCCTAGATCATCTAGTGCCATTGGGCGAAGATCATAAATAATGCGGCGCACTTCTGAGAGAGCGCTTCTTACCATCTGCTTCAAGGAGCGGATTTCAAGGAGTGCTTCTTCTGGTCCTCTTTCTCTGAATATTCGCTCAGTTAAATCAGAACGAACCATGACATTCGCGAGCATTTGTGCAGGTCCATCATGAATATCACGCGAAAGCTTCTTCCTCTCCGCTTCCTGCGCTTCGATAATCTTGAATCCGAAGTCCTGCTTTTGTTTAAACATATCCAATACATCAGACATTTCACGTAAATCACTGTTTAAGTATTGTAGCACGACCGTAATCTGTGACACGAGATTATCGGCCCGATCGATTGTTTCCTGTAATCCGGTCAGACGCCTCTCCAAATCATCGCGGCGCTTTCGCAGCTGTTTCTCAAGCTCCCTATTCATCGTCAAATCCACCTGGAGCATATGTGCCTTCTCATAGGCATTCCGGACCTGTTCCTCCGTAAACTCCTTAAATCGGGAAGAAACAAAGCTCAGCCGCTTCCTTGACTCGCGAGCCTTTCGTTCGAGTTCATCACCATCGGTTATAACCTTTGACACCATCGCCTTCACTGTCTCAAGCTCTGATATAATTTGATCATAATCATGCTGGCACTGTTCGCCAATCTCATAGATTTCTGATTTGCTATAATTAACCGTCTCTATCATATTATCCAGAATACGGTCTAGTGCTTTGCTGTCTATTTTAGGTACCCTCACATGAAATACCTCCTATCCATCTCTCATGCGCTAAACCAAAAGACCCTCTTTTTATATCGAACGAAAGAACAAGCATTTATATCATTCGTTAGATGTTTTCCATTTTTTGCGGGTACAAGTTTGATAATTAGGATATATTATCTGTATTACCGTAAGGGAAAATTAACATCATAGTCAAATTATAACACTTATTTTGCCAGTTTTAGTCATATAGGCACTACATCCTGTATTCATACCTACAATAAATGCGAAATAAAAAGTATACTAGACTTGATACAAAGAGAAAGGCGGCAGTTCTCATGCTGAAATCATATAAAACCGTTAAAGGATACGGAGAAGCCGAACAAACCATTCAAAAATCACGCTTCATCACCTATGTGAACCGTGTCGAATCAGAGGAGGAAGCCCTCAACTTCATCCAAACCATTAAGAAAAAACACTGGGATGCCACCCATAATTGCTCTGCCTACATGATCGGCGAGCAGGACCTCATCCAAAAGGCCAATGATGACGGTGAACCAAGCGGAACAGCCGGTGTTCCCATTCTCGAAGTCATCAAGAAAAAGGGTCTGAAGGACACCGCTGTGGTCGTCACCCGCTACTTCGGCGGCATCAAGCTAGGTGCCGGCGGCCTTATCCGTGCATACGGCGGCTCAGCCTCCCACGGAATAGACGAGACCGGCATCGTTGAACGAAGACTCATGACCATCATGAAATCAACCTTCGACTACACCTTGCTCGGCAAAATCGAGAATGAGCACCGCAACTCTCACTACGCCATCAAGGAAATTCATTATCTCGACAAGGTCATGATTGAATCCTATGTCGAAGAAGACGACAAACAAGCCTTCACCAGCTGGATGACCGACCTCTCAAACGGCCAAGCCTCCATCGAAGAAGGCGAACAGCTCTACCTGGAACACGACCTATGAGGAAACAGAGATAAGGCATTCAGATACGCAGCGTATCTGGGTGCCTTTTTATTTGTCTTTCTATGGAAAGGCCACCGATAGCACAAATCAAGGGATTCTGCCCTCCCCAGAGTATGCTCCCAAATCAAAACAGCGTAATAGAAGAGGTTTTTGAAGAGATTTAGTTGAAAAATGACCGTTTCCCTTCAAAAAAGACCGTCAGCTTGTCCGTTTTGACCTTTGGCGGGATGATGGTCCTCTTTTTCTGCTTGGAATAAGCCTGATTTCATGGTTTATGGGCGAAATTGGAGTGGTATGGGCGAAACCGCTCCTGAGTTTAAACAAAAGCTCCAACGTATAGGTCAATCCCCCCAAGGCTGAGCCAAGTGTTATACGGCCAGTACGCACCACAAAACTCCAAAAAAGGTCCATAAAAAAAAGACAAATCCCAAATAGGTTTGCCTGAACCATATCTCTATCCTATTTCTCTACGGACACCTTCGCATCCCATTTATCTACGACCGTGACCCCCACGTTTTGGAATGTATTCATCTCTTCGAATATATTTGGTACTTCGTCTAATGAAATGGTCTTTGTCACTAAAGCACCGGGCTTTAGTTTACCTGACTCAACCATTCCGAGCATGCTTGGATAGCGGGATGGCTGCATACCGAGCGAGCCGATGAGCTGAATTTCCGCTTGGACGATGAAGTCAATCGGAAGAGGTATCATTCCTTGTTCTTCTCTTGTCGTCAAGCCAATTTGAAGATGGCGGCCGCGTTTACGAAGTCCGCTGATCGCTGCTTGGCATGTCTGCTTAATGCCAAGTGCGTCTACAGACACATGGGCGCCGCCCCTCGTAATCTCCCTAACAGCCTGGGCCGGGTTAACCTCCTTCGCATTCACCGTTGCGACCGCTCCCAATTGCTTAGCAAGCTCCAGCTTATCCTCTCCGATATCTACGGCAATAACATTTGCTCCAAGTGCGCTTGCAATCTGGATGGCGGATAATCCGACACCTCCGCAGCCATGGACCGCAACCCACTCACCGCCCTTTACATCTGCTTGGTCAGTGACTCCATGGAAGGCCGTCATGAAGCGGCATCCCATCCCGGCAGCCTCCACGAAGCTGATGGACTCCGGCAAATGCACCAAATTCAAATCAGCATTGGGCACAGCGGTATAACGTCCATATCCGCCCCATGTCGAAAAGCCGAGCAGTTGGATATTGGAACAAATATTATGATGTCCGCTCTGACAGTACGGACATGTACCGTCACCGACCGTGAACGGAGCAATGACTCGGTCTCCTTTCTTAAAGTTCTTCACATTCCTTCCTACCTCTTCCACCACACCTGAGAACTCATGACCGAGAATATGCGGCAAAGGGAGGGCAATTCCTATCCAGTCCCAGTCTCCCTGCCATGCATGCCAATCGCTTCGGCATACGCCATTCGCCTCAACCTTAATGACGACTCCATCATCAGCACACTCTGGATCTGGCATTTCTCTCACGACCAACGGTTTCCGCAATTCCTCCATTACTAATGCCCGCATTTTCTTCCTCCTCCACCAGATTAGAAAGCGCTTACAATATGCAATTGACAAAGGATGCGATTGAACTATTTACATTGTACTAGCCTGCTAAACAGCGGGTCAATGCCAATCGCTCTACATATTCCGCCATAACATCGGTTCAGTTTACAGCACTCGACCTTGGACACAATTTCCAGATAAACAAGCTGTAAATGGAGGTAAATAAATAGAGAATAGGTCGATTTCACAGAAAGGAGGTGAGGGATTATGTGGCTCTTTCTCGGTATATTAGCAGCGGCAGCAGCCATTATTATTCTCCTTTTGGGATTCCGGAGAACCGACCGCTTACGAAAAAGGTATTTCATCATTAGCGGATGCTTATTTGCCGTCTCCGTTATTCTAATTCTAATCTATACATTCATTATTGTGCCGCTTCATGGAATCTGTATGGAGCTAGATAACAATCCACCTGAAGAAGTCGCTTTAGCACAAGAGTCTATAGAAGTGACTGGCAAGGTGAACCACGCGAGTTCTTTGATCGTAAACGGTGAAAAGGTAACTATTAAGGACAATGGTGAATTCTCGGCAAATATCCCAGTTGAGAAAGGAAAAAACACGATTGTGTTTACCGCCAGCAATTACGTAACCGATAAGGAATACAGCTATACAGTTAAACGGAAGAATCCTGATATTCCGCTTACCCTTAAATATGATAAAAACATTGAAGTCTTAACGTATACGATTAAGGGAACAACGGAGCCTGATGCCAAAGTCACCCTCATTCAGGATGGAGCGAAGCTGGACGAAGCAACCGCCGATCAAGATGGTCATTTTTCCTTTACCGTAGATACGACAGATGAAGGCAACTATCAATATGACATCGTATCCGCTAAAGAGAACTTCACGACCATCACAAAGAATGTGTCCATTAAACGGACGTTGACCAACATCCCGCTCGAGCTATCTTATGATGAGGAGATTACAGTACCAAGCTATCAATTAAAAGGGGTTACAGAGGCTGGTGCGATGGTCACCATCACTGATAAGGATGGTAAAGTAATCGATAAAGTGAAGACCGGCAAGGATGGCAACTTTTCTTTCAAACTTAATACCTTTAAAGAAGGAACTTACACCTATACAGTTTCTTCATCATTACGCGGCTATAACACCAGCACAGAGGAAATCACGCTCGATAGAACCTGGACAGTTGTTAAGCTGGATGTAGATTACGAGAGCAGTATACAAACAAAGACAACGACCATCAAAGGAACAACCCAAGCCGGAGCATCGGTCACCATCCATAAAGGTGACTCAAAAGTCTGCACAACCAAAGCTGGTAAAAACGGTAAATTCTCCATGAAGGTGGATACGGCTAAGGAAGGTACGTACGACTTTACGGTTGAAGCTAAACTTAAAGGCTATAATGCCCATTCGGAAGATATCTCTATCGAACGGACAATGTCAGCAGCAGAAAAACGTGCCAACGCTAAGACCATTTCGTTTGCCCAGCTTGAGAAAAATCCAGATAAATATGACGGCGAATATGTGAAATATACCGGAGAAATTCTCCAAATCAGTGAGGGCTATTTCATGACCGGCATTCGTCTTGCTGTTACGCAAACATCCTATGGATGGTATTCAGCAGATGATGTTATTTGGGTTGAATATGTCGGAACGACCGACTTTGTTGAAGAGGATGTTGTGACCGTCTATGGCGAAATTACGGGCACCTATTCCTATACATCTATTGCTGGATGGGAAATTACCATTCCTGCGATGGAAGCCGACACCATTGAATAAGCCCCAAAGAAACCATGCTCCTACGAGCATGGTTTCTTATCTCAAGGCACTTTTTCTGATTTGATTTTGAAATCGTTCCAAGGAATCCTTCCAGGTTGGAACATAAAATCCTGTTTCCTTCACCTTATCAAGTGACATGACGGAGTATGACGGCCTTTTGGCCTTCTGCGGAAATTCCTCTGAGCTGACAGGCAAGACCTTTACATCAGTATTCTTCAGAATCTCGACAGCAAATTCATACCAGCTCGCCTCTTCATCATTGGAGAAATGATAGATGCCGCTTTCCGGCCTTACCTCAATCACATGCTTCATAAAGCTGGCTAAATCAGGCGCATAGGTAGGGCGCCCATACTGATCGGCTACGCCCTTTAAGACATTTTTCCTCTCTGCTGATTTCAGCATCGTATAGACAAAATTCTGCCCATGCTCACCAAACACCCAGGATGTGCGGATGATATAGGCATCCGGGCAATAGTACCGAACCGCTTGTTCACCCGCCAGCTTGGCTTTCCCATACTCATTGAGCGGATTAGGCTCATCCTCTGGTGTATAAGGACTTGTTTTCCTACCATCAAACACATAATCCGTGCTGATAGTCATAAGCTTTGCACCGACCTCATGAGCAGCCTTACTGATATTGACTGACCCCTCACGGTTGATTTTCCAATTCGCCTCTAAGCCATCACCTTCTGCCTGTTCGACATTCGTATAGGCCGCACAGTGCAGAATCCAATCCGGACGAAAATCACAGACCTTTTTCATGACTTGCTCTGCATTCGTAATATCAAGCTCTTGTCGATCAAATCCCCGCACCTCATAGTCGCCGTCCTGGCTCAATAGGCTGACTGTCTCTGTCCCTAGTTGTCCGTTCGCTCCGGTTACGAGTATTTTCATCATTAAATTCCTAACTTTGCGCGTTCTTTCAACGGACGCCACCATTCCTCATGATTCAAATACCATTGAATGGTTTCAACAATCCCTGTATCAAACGTATATTTCGGTTTCCAGCCAAGCTCGGTCTCCAGCTTAGTCGGATCAATGGCATAACGCAAATCATGTCCAAGGCGGTCCTTCACGTATTTGATCCGGCTCTTTGGAATCTTTAAGTAATCGGTGATCATCTCAACAATCTCATTATTCGTCCGCTCATTATGACCGCCGACATTATACACTTCCCCGCTTTTCCCTTTATGAAGGACAAGGTCAATAGCGGCACAATGGTCGGTGACATGGAGCCAGTCACGGATATTCTTCCCGTTTCCGTATATAGGCAGGTCTTCCCCATCCAATCCGTTCGTGATCATCAGCGGAATTAGTTTCTCCGGAAAATGATATGGACCGTAATTATTGGAACAGCGTGTGATGTTAACGTTCAATCCATACGTTTCATGGTAGGAGCGGACTAATAAATCAGCCCCTGCTTTGCTGGCTGAATAAGGGCTGTTCGGGGCAAGGGGTGTATCCTCGGTGAAATAGCCGATTTCCCCTAATGACCCATACACTTCATCTGTTGACACCTGGAGATAGCGCTCCACACCGCAGCTCCTTGCCGCCTCAAGCAGATTCAAGGTTCCTTGGACATTCGTTTCAATGAATATGCCAGGGTTTTCAATACTCCGGTCCACATGGGATTCAGCTGCGAAGTTAACAATGGCGTCAATATCATGCTCCTTGATAAGCTCTGTCACAAGCAATCTATCCGTAATATTCCCTTCAACAAAAAGATGATTTGGATTGTCCTTCAAATCATCCAAATTATGAATATTGCCCGCATACGTCAATAAATCCAGATTCACGATTTTCTTATCCGGGTAGCTCTCCAGAATATGCCGGACAAAGTTGCTGCCTATGAACCCTGCCCCGCCAGTCACTAATAGATTCACGTTCAACCCTCCCAAACAAAGTTATTTTCAGCTTCTGCTAACACTGGGTGCATGCTGTCTTTTTTCGATAAGATTGGTTCTGAAACTGGCCAATCAATCGCAAGCTCAGGGTCATCCCAAGCAACCCCTCGGTCATACTCGGGTGAATATAATTCATCCACCTTATACAGCACATTCACATTCTCCGTGATGGTACAAAATCCATGCGCAAATCCCTCGGGAACAAGCAGCTGGCGCTTATTATGTTCACTTAGTATGTATCCTTTCCACTGCCCATAAGTTGGAGATCCTTTTCTCATATCAACAACCACATCATAAATAGCCCCTGTTACGACACGGATAAGCTTAGCCTGTGCCTTCGGGGCCAATTGATAATGCAAACCTCGAATGACGCCTGCTTCCTTCGACAGAGAATGATTATCCTGGACAAATTTCTCAAGGATACCGATTTCATGGAACAAGGTCTCATTATAGCTCTCAAGGAAAAATCCACGATGGTCTCCAAAGACTTTCGGTTCAATCAGCTTTACCCCTTGCAACAAACTGTCAATAACCTGCATCCTATTCCTTCTTTCGCTATTATTTGTTCTTGTTCAAATGAGTTGATAATTATAAATCTTAGGCAGAATCTATCTATCTTGAAAACTTAATAAACGAAAATTTCGTGCGTTATAAAGAATCCACATCCCTATCGTATTAAATATAGAGAAACTAATCTAGAGCTTCGACATTATCTTTCAAAGTTTTTACAGCATAAAAAAACTGCCCCGTTACAGGGCAGCCTTTGACGATTATTTAAGCACCATACCGCTTTGTTTCTGAATCGCTCTTTCACGGAAAAGCTTACGTTGCACATCATCCATCGCTTTATATTCCTTCACAAAACGCTTGTACTCCGGTAATACTTCATCCGTTGTTCCGTATTGCTTCAATTCACCATACTCCAGCCAAATGGCTTTGTTACAGAAATCATTGATCTGCTTCATCGAATGGCTGACAAAGAAGATGGTCTTTCCGCTGTCACGGAAGCTATACATCTTTTTCTTAGATTTCTCTGCAAATCCTTGGTCACCGACCGACAAAGCTTCATCAATGATGAGGATATCCGGATCAACGGTGACCGAAATCGCAAATCCTAATCTTGATTTCATCCCGCTGGAGTACTTTTTGACAGGCTGATCAATGAATTTGCCAATATCAGCGAATTCAATGATATGCGGCTCCATTTGCTTGATTTCTTTTTTCGAGAAACCTAGCATGAGGCATTTCAGCTCGATATTTTCACGACCGGTCAATTGATTGTTCAGCCCAGAAGCAATCGCAATCAAGGACGTTTGCCCGATCGTTTCCACTGTCCCTGAGGAAGGAGGGATAATACCAGCGATAATATTGGAGAGCGTTGATTTTCCGGAGCCATTTACTCCGACTAGCCCTATGACATCTCCTTTACCTGCAGTGAAACTGATATCCTGCAAGGCATAGAAATCCTCTCCGCGTCCGCCTGGAAGAATAATGTCCAGCAGCTTATCAGCCGGTTTGCTATGCATACGATATTTTTTGAAAACATTCTTTAGAATGACCGTATCACTCATATTCATTCACCCCATTCTTACAAATAATCCACGAAATGATTTCTGAATTTGACATGCAGTACAGATCCGATTAATAACAGGACAAGAGTTAATCCCCAGAAGTAGAGGGTATAATTCAAATTCTCTATAAAGTACCATCCTGTACCAAGCAAGGAGGCTCGGTAGCCCTCCGCAATATAGGTGAGCGGATTAATCTTAATCAGGATCTGCAGTCCATCTGGAAGCCTGGAGCTGTGCCAAATTAATGGAGTGATATAGAAAACCATCCTCATAATCGCTTGGACAACCATTTGGATATCCCGAATAAGCATCGCAAGTGTCGAAGTAATAAGAGTCAAGGCTAATATAAAGACATACACAGCCAACATAAAGTATGGCACCTGGACATAATAAACGGAAATAGGGAATCCCCCAAATTGCAGGATAATCATCACAATGACCAAAATCATGAGATGTTGATACAATTTGGACATGATGACAAAGGACGGAATCGTACTCATCGGGAAACTCATCTTCGCAATCATATTGATTCGCTTATGGATGGACTTCGTTGCTTCCAAAATAGCTGGATTGGCAAAGAACCAAACAACGATCCCAGAGAGCATCCAATAAATGAACGGTATCCCGTCAATATCCTGTCCTCCGCGAATCCCGATACCGAAAATAAGCCAGTAAATACCTATCTGAATCATTGGGTTAATGAATTCCCAGAGAATCCCTAAATAATTATTCGTGTTGGCACTTTTCATTTCAAACATCGCCAACCGCTGTATTAAATAAAATGATTGTATTTGTTCTCGTATTACCTTAAACATTGACTTCATAAGAGTTGAAATTCCTTCCCATGTTGATGCGATTATTCGATTACAGTGCACGCTGTTTTGAAACGATCGGCTTCTGATCGAATAAATAGCTGACCAAGTTCTCACTTGAGTGCCCCTTGGAGTATTTATTCCATTTACGTGAGAATTCTTCTATTTGGTTCATATCAAAATCATTCTGTTTAATTGTGTTAATGATGTCTTCTGTTGTTTTCACAACAGGTCCCGGCACCATCTGTTCATAATTCTCCCATAATCCCCGATCAGCCTCATAGGTATCCAAATCATAGGCAAAGAATATCATCGGTTTGTTTAATAAGGAGTATTCATAAGGAATGGACGAATAATCGGTAATTAAGACATCCGTTACGATTAGCAGCTCATTGATGTCATACTCATTAGAAGAATAATTTAACACGAAGTCTGTATACTTCTTACTGTAATCTTCCGCATGCTTGATTGCCGGATGCAATCGAAGAACCAGTACATAATCATCACTTAATTCCTTATACATCTTATCGAGGTCCATTTCAAGTTTAAAGCGGTCAAGCTCATGATCACGATAAGTCGGTGCATACAAAATAACCTTCTTATTCCATAGCAGCTCATTTTGTTTGGTCATTTCATTGAATATCCGTTCTTTTTCATTCTGGTTATAAAAGAAGTCTGTTCGGGGAATACCAGTTCTAAGAATATTTTCTCCCTTAACCCCAAATGCATTCATGAAATATTGGGCCATCGTATCCGAGCCAACAATAATTTTGCGGAAACGGGAGTATACTTTATGAAAGCGCTCCTGCGCACGTTTGGAGCGATGCTTCACCGAAGAATCCATCAGACCAAACTTTTTGATTGCTCCTGAAGCATGCCATAGCTGTACACATTCCACTTCCGGCTTGAAATGAGTAACCGCAAGAAAACCATAATAATTATCGACAAAAACATATCTGGATGTTGCCAGGTGGTAAGCCATTCTCACCAAATCAATTGGATTAGCACCACCCATATTTACAACGGCAGCATCTTCATAAATTTGAAACCGATTCTGACTATTTCCTTTACATAAAAAAACCACGTCAAAAGAAATATTCTTTCGACGCATTTCTTCATAAACATATTGTGAATTATCACCAAAGGATACGACAAATGTGACTTTATCTTTTAATGGAATCCATTTAAATGTACCAAATAATAATCTAAAAACAAGCAAATACGCTTCTATTAACCATTCTCTAATCATTATTCACCTTACTGATTTCTGACATTAATTGCACCCCGAAGACACCCGTTGTCCTCGGCAAATATATGCCCTCAGATAATCAAATTTTCCTTTCTTCACTCATCCTCGATCACAATGAATCGTTCGTTCATAAGATCACTCAAGGATGATGTTGCGACCTGCTGCTTTAACAGCCTTCTTATTCTCCATTATGAACTCATTGGCAGACAAGCCAATAATCAAATAAGCGGCCAATCAGGATGATCATTCTTCTCTCCTAAGCTAGCTTGCTCGCAAACTGGCAGTTGACCTTTTCCATAGAGTGAGGTAAAACCTCTGCTATATTATATAACTCATCCCTATAAGTTTCAAACCTGCCGAGAAAGGCTTTATTGTTAAATGGTGAAATAATTTACTGTTTATCCTTATATCTATCTATATTGCTGAAGAATGGCTTTCTATGAAATTACCCATTCAACAATCGCAATAGATAGCTTCCTTGGCACCAGCCGACCGTGCCATTGGAAAGCTTCACCTTGTACCAGCCGTTACTTGTTACCGGTACATTGCTCGAATTAAGGACTAAATGAACATACTGATAATTTGAGAGCTTGCCAATAACTGAACCGGATGTGCTTGGTGTCGAGCGCACATTTAAACTGCTCGCACTCACACGCGCCAGATTCTTTACGCTCATATAGCTGGAGTAGCTGCTCATGCTAATCTTGTTCGTATAATACGTCTTGCCGTTATACGTCACACGGAACCAATAATCATTGTATTTTGCGTCTAGGTAGAACGACTTGCCGCTGGTGATGGTTGCAGCAACAGTCGAGGATCCCTTTGTCGAATAAAGCTTAATGGACGTCTTCGCTATCGCTAAAGTCCCGCTCGGGAAGGTATCACTTCCGCTTGGGAAACTAGGGTACGCTGGATAAGTTTTATTAGGTGTCCTGTTCTTCGCTCCCTCTTTGCTAAAGGGGAGGATATTCTCCATATGCTTCGCAATCGATCTTCCCCAATTAGAGTCCGATGCATAGTAAAAGTTCATCCCAGTGCTCAAGCTGTCAATCCTTTTTCCATCTGCGCCCTTCACCGTGTAGCCAAGATACGCTCCTTTATATTTCCAGGAGCTCGGATTTAAATACGTCGCCTTCATCTCTTGAGCAAGATAATTGATGCAGCTTTCAACGGAGGAGAATTTCACCGCACTGACAAAAGGCGAGCTGTCATATGCCCCGAAACCGAATAAATTATTCTTCGCCTTCGCAATCGTTGATTTCCCGTAATTACTCTCATGAATCGCATGGGCAGCCAAATAGAGCGCATTTACCCCATACTTCTTCCCGGCAGCAATAAACGCACTCCCCTTCCCGTACAATACGCTGTTGGAGGAAGTTGTATACTTCGCAATGTACTGATTAATTTGCGCAGCTGTCACCGAGGACTCAGTTCTTAAATCCATCATTAAATAAGACGTGCTTGTCTGCTCAGCGGAAGAAGAGCTGCTTGAAACGAGATAAGAGGCGGATACATAACCAGATACCCCGCCATAGGTCACCTTATACCAGCTGCTATTATACTTTGTCGCCTTAATGGTTGTTCCCTTCGGAATAAACCCGAGTTTTGATGAAGCGGTAGAGGCGGTCTTACGAATATTCAAGTTTGCCGTTGTTACGTAAGATTGAGCAACCTCTCCATCCGTTGAAGTGCCCGTGGAGTTGGTCGTGTCTTTGATCAAATAACTGCCGCTCACCCAACCGGTCAGACCATTATAGTTAACCTTGTACCAACTGCCTAATTTCGCCGTAGCTGTAACGGTCTTTCCCTTTGGAATCATGGTTAAAATATTGCCGCTCAAGGAGGCGGAGGAACGCAAATTTAAATTGGCTGTTGTCTTGTATTTAGTTGCCGCAATGCTCGTCCCAGCAGAGGTCTGCTTTGAAAATTGCTTAATGTTTACATAACCCGTCTTGCTTCCATAGGTTACTTTATACCAATCCCCAATCGTGGATACCGCCTTAACCGTTGCTCCTTTTGGAATGGAGGTAAGCTTTGAATAAGCCGTACCAGCAAAGCTGTAAAGGCTGGTTGCTGTATCCGCCTTATAGGTAGCTGCAGGGATAGACTTTTCCGTCATTTTTTTCACTTGGGTTGATTGAATATAGTAGTAGGAATTATTATATAGCACCCGGTACCACGTGGTGCCCGTACTAGTGACAACCTTTTGCGTAGACTTGAAGACATTCCCGGACTTAATCGAATAAACGACTGTACTTGATGTGCTCGCAGATTTATACAGCTTGCCCGTTCCCGTTGTCGCATAATAGGTAAGACTCGTTGCCGTGGTCGTATTATATGCCTTCAAATACGTACCGCTGACCCAGCCCGTCTTGCCTCCATACGTCACCTTATACCAATTGCCTGACTTCGCCGTTGCCGTTACAACCTTCCCCTTCGGAATGAGGAGGTAGCTGGAACTGCTCGTAGAGGCCTTAGAACGGAGATACAAATTGGCTGTCGTCTTGAACTTTGTTGCCTTGATAGCCGTCTGTGATGATGTATTAGACGAGGAAGACGAGGCCTTGATATATTTGCTGCTAACATACCCCGACTTCGAGCCGTATTTCACCTTATACCAGCTGCCGCTTTTTGAGACATAGGTAACCGTCTTCCCTTTCGGAATCGTCGTGACAATAGCTGAACTTGTGGAAGCCTTTGTACGCAAGTTTAGATTAGCTGTCGTTGTATAGACCTTCGTGACCTTTTTTAAGTACCGCGAGCTTACGTACCCCGTTCTTGTACCATACTGCACTTTATACCAGTCACCAGTCTTTGATATGTAAATGACTTGCTTTCCTTTAGGAATAGTCATTGAAATTTTGCTGCTCATACTACTCTTAGAACGCATATGTAAATTGGCTGTCGTCTCGTAATAGACCGTACTCGCTGCCTCAGCCTTTAAGCCGCCCAGTTTCTCCGGCAGGTCAGATCCATTGCCTAAATATAAGCCTGACGTCACTAGCATGGACGCCGCTATCAGCTTATTTGAAAATGAATTAGTCTCACTCACCTTCGTCCCTCCTCAACTTAAACTATTCTAAAATAGCACTATTATTTTTATTTTCTAATGAATAGCTTATAAAATCAAATTAAAAGGAGGTTATTATTTATATTAAAATAACAAAACCCCCTTTTCTCTAGGAAAAGAGGGTTTTTGTTTTATTTAATCAAATCACGTGCAACATAGGACCCAGATACCCAGCCATTCTTGCCGCTAGGCAGCTTCGCCTGGTACCAGCCATTCTTCTTGACCGGATTTTTGCTTTTATCGAGTACAAGCTCGAAATAGGCATAATTAGAGAGCTTATCAACGATATCATATTGTACACCAGCACCTGAACGGACATTTAAAGAGCCAGTCGTTATGTGAGCCAGATTATACACCTTCATAAACTGATGATAGCTGCTTAAGCCGATGACATTAGTGAAGTAAGATTCCCCCTTGTACTGAATCTTAAACCAATTATCATTCCATTTTTCCAGCAGATGGAAGGTCTCGTCTTTTTTAATCGTTGCTGCCGGTGCTATAGTCGAGTCCTTTGCGGCATAAAGCTTTATGGGGGTGTTCGCAGCTGCCAGTGTACCGGTCGGTAATTTATCCACCCCTATAGGTCTAGCTGGTGATGTCACACTCTTTGTGATCGGCTTTCGTCCGACTGCCTTTTCATTACGATAGGCAAGGATCCTGCTCATATGGGACTCAATCTTAGAGCCCCAGCTAGAATCACTCGCATAATAGAAATTCATGCCCTTACTCAAGCTGTCCACCCGAGCTCCATTGACATTCTTAATCGTGTAACCGAGAACGGGTCCTTTATGTTTCCAGTTTCCGCTAGATAGATAGGTTGCTTTTATTTCTCTCGCAATATACTCGATATTCTCCTCAATGGTCGAAAAACGCATCGCCCCGACAAATGGGGCTAAATCATAGGCGCCAAAGCCGAAAAGATTATTCTTCGCCAATGAGATCACCGAGGTCCCATAGCCACTCTCATGAACCGCATGGGCGGCAAGATACAAAGCATTCACCCCATATTGCTTACCTGCATTTATGAATGCTTGTCCTTTATTCGCAAGGACACTCGGCTTTCCTGTTCGCTTTACATAATCATCAATATATTGATTGATTTGCACAGCTGTCACTGAGGATTCGGTTCTCAAATCGAGTGTCAAATATGAATCCTTTTTGTTCGCCAACTCCCGATAGCGATCATACTCCGCCTTCGTAATCAAATAATGACCGGAGACATAGCCGGTTTGGCCTTTATAGCTCACCTCATACCAGCCGCTCTTCGTTTTATAGGCACTTTTCACGGCCGTATGACTCGGAATATCCACTAATGCCTCTGATGAAGTCGAATCAGATGACCGTAATTTAAACGGGCGGTCAACAATGACATAAAAGACAGCTTCTGTTATTGCCTGCCCGTCCGGCTTGGCTTCAGCAGCAGGTGTCTTGTTCTCGGAATCAGCTGGCTTATTTTCCTGAACCTCTGGCTGTTTCTCTGGCTCTACGGGCTTCGTTATAGTTGGCGCCTTATATGCCTTGAGCAATTTGCCCATCACATAACCCTTCTTGCCATTATGAGTAATCTGATACCAGTCCCCAATTCTGTAAGAAGTCGTAATGACTGTTCCTTTTGCGATCTTGGACAGTTTAGAATGAGCCGTTCCTGCGGCTGAATAAAGATCTGTATCCTGAATCAGCTGATAGCTGGTCTTATTGATGGATGTGGCTTGTTTACGCACAACAGCCGTGCTTTGGATGAAATAATGCTTCTTATTATAAGTGATTCGATACCATGTTTGACCGATGCTGTTCACCACTTTTTGAGTGCTGGTCAGCAGGTAATCCTTCGGCAGTGTATAAGACAGCTTCTTCTTCGTATTCGGATTCTCGTAAATACCGGCAGATTTATTCGTAGAATAATAGGTTGCTGCTGTCGTGGAATAAGCATGGTATTCCTTTATATAATTCTTTACGACCCAGCCTGTTTTCCCGCTGTATGTAACCTTGTACCAATCTCCGAACTTTTCCGTCGCTGTCACCCTCTTCCCCTTCGGAATCGTGATAACATGCTTGCCTTTTGCGGATGCAGTGGAACGCATATGGAGGTTAGCCGTCGTTTGATAGGTTGTGGAAGTGATTTTTGTTGATTTCGCAGTAGTCACTGGAGTGGTCGTTTTCTTTATGTATTTGGAGCTCACATAGCCCGTCTTCGAATGATATTTCACCTTGTACCAGCTGCCGCTCTTGGAGATATACGTAACTTCCTTTCCCTTAGGAATCGTCAGCAGTACGCGGCTCCCCTTAGCTGTTGTTGCCTTTGACCGCATATTCAAGTTAGAGGTCGTCTTATAGACGGTTCTCGTTGCCGCCTCCTTTGGTGCCGATGCAGCCGCTCCCACCTTCTTTAAATAGGTGCGGCTCACATAGCCCGTCTTCGAGCCATACTTCACCTTAAACCAGCTGCCGCTCTTGGAAATATACGTAACCTGCTTCCCCTTCGGAATCGTCATAATGATGCTCTTCTTCGTGCTCGCACCAGATCTCATATTCAGATTCGAAGTCGTCTTATAATAGGTAACCGCAGCTGCCTCTGCATGCAGCCCCCCTAACGAATACCTGTCTCGCTTCCCCTCAGGCCAAATCAGCCCTGTCGATAAAAGCAAGGACATACTAATCGAAACAACCATTACTTTCGACCCACCATTCATTCAACCTTCCCCCTTTTTCTTAAAAATAGCCTTAATAACCCCATCCATAATACTTATAATTCAGCACATTATGTAATTATATGGCATTTATTAGTTAATTTTAACATACTTTTAGACTAGTTGCTTATCATTTTGGTTGATTTTCACTTTTTAAGGTTCAGATTGTCATTACATCCATAATATCGGTAGGAAAATGACAGGATTTAAGATGGTTTGTCATAATGAAGCGGTTTGTTGCGGAGATTAATGAGTGAAAATAGGGAGATATTTTTAAATCTTTAGCGGTGATGAGTGCTTACCCCAAATCTATGATACTTCAGAGGAGTACGCCCCCATATCAAAACGGCGTAATAAAAGAGGTTTTGGAAGAGATTCAAATGAAAAATCCAGATTCCCTTACTAAAAAACTATCAGCTTGTCCATTTTGATCATTTGAGGGCTGAGCAGTCTTCCTTTTGACCGCTAGAGGGTCGATTTTCCCTATCTCTACCTATTTAACAGAGAAAAAACCCGGACAGAGTCCGGGTTCCTCATCTTACTTATTTATTCAATTCACGAATTAGATAGGTGCTGGAGCACCAACCGATTGTACCGTCTTCTAACTTCACTTTGTACCAACTTCCGCTGGTAATAGGTGTGTTACTGGAGTTTACCACTAACTCAACATATTCGAATTTATCGAGTGTGCCGACGATCGTGCCAGTGGTGCTTGCGCTTGAGCGTACGTTCAGTGATGAAGCTGTTACGCGCGCAAGGTTTTTGACGGACATGTAATTATTGTAGCTGCTTAGGCTGATTTTATTTGTATAATAGGTTTTTCCATTATACTTAACCGTTAGCCAGTAATCATTCCATTTCTCAAGAAGATTGAAGGTAGCCCCTTTTGGAATGGTCGCAGCGACCGTGCTTGTGCTTCCTTTTGTGCTGTACAAGCTGATGTTTGCCTTTGCTACGGCGATTATGCCTGTTGGGAATACATCTTTACCGCTTGGATAAGCCGGTCTTGATGGAACTGTCGTATTAGCGGCTTGGTTTTTCGCTCCTTCATTGCTGTAGGAGAGCATGCCGGTCATATGGCTAGCAATCGCATTACCCCAGTTGGAGTCACTCGCATAGTAGAAGTTCATCCCTTTACTTAAGGAATCAATGCGGGTACCATTGACGTTTTTAATCGTATAACCTAAGTAAGCACCTTTATATTTCCAGTTGCTTGGATTTAGATAGGTTGCTTTCATTTCTTGTGCGATAAATTCAATATTACTTTTAATAGTCGAGTATTTAACCGCTCCAACGAATGGCGCCAAGTCGTAGGCACCAAACCCGAATAGATTGTTCTTCGCCATTGATATCGTTGATTTCCCATAGTTACTTTCATGGATAGCATGTGCTGCTAAATACAAGGCATTTACCCCGTATTTTTCCGCTGCGGCAATTATCGTTGCCCCTTGTCCATGTAAAACACTATTAGTGGATGTCGCACTTTTGGCGATATAGGCATCGATTTGAGCTGCTGTTACGGAGGATTTTGTCCGCAAATCTAGGAATATATAATGATCTTGATTGCTTTCATAGCTCTTAATCTTTGCTGCATTTGCCTCCGTAACCAAATAATTTCCGGAAACGAATCCAGTCTTGCCGCTATAGGTCACCTGGAACCAGCCATTTGTTGTCTTATATGTTGTAGAAAGCGTCGTACCTTCAGGAACAGTCCCTAATAACGTAGACGACGATGAATCAGATGCACGTAAATTGAGATTAGAGGTCGTCACATAATTGACCTTTGTAATGGTTGTTCCGCTTGGTAAATCAGGCGGTGTCGTGTTGGTAGATCCTGTGGAGCCTGAGCCTGAAGTAGAACCAGAGTCTGAACTTGCTGTCACTTTAGAGAAATTTTTGATCCATACATAGCCCGTTTTTCCGCCGTAAGTGGTTTTATACCAGTTTCCAATGCGGTAAGTCGTGCTTATCGTAGCACCCTTCGGCACTGTGGTAAGCTTTGTATGTTTCGAACCTGCATAAGAATAAAGAGCTGATGCAGTATTCGCTTTATATGTCAGTTTCGAGAAGGATGAGGCGGTTACCTTGGTCACAAATGTCGATTGAACAAAGTAATTCTTACTCTTGTAGCTAACCCTGTACCAGGTTTCCCCTATACTATTAACAACCTTCTGTGTGGATTGAAAAACATTGTCTGCTGTTATGGAGTAGACAGAGGCTTTCTTTGTATCCGGGGTGGATCGAAGAGTTGCCGTTTTCGTGGTCTTATAGAGCGTTTTAGCTGTCGTTGTGTACTTGTAATACTCTTTCACATATGTACTTTTGACCCACCCAGTCTTCGAACCGTATGTAACCTTATACCAAGACCCTGATTTAGCCGTTGCCGTAACAACTTTACCTTTCGGGATCGTGGTCAAAACAGATCCTGATGTCGATGCTTTTGAACGCAAATTAACATTAGCAGTTGTTTTGAATTTGGTCTTCTTAATGGCTGTTGAAGTCGTTGTGGTGGTCTTCTTAACATATTTTGAACTAACATACCCTGTTTTCGAGCTGTACTTAACCTTATACCAGCTTCCCGAAGTCGAGACATACGTAATCTTCTTCCCTTTCGGAATGGTTAATATTACTGATGAGGAAGTACTCGCGCTCTTACGCAGGTTCAAATTGGCCGTTGTCGTATACGTCGTCACAGTCGCTGCATCGGCTTCTCCACTTAAAGCAGGAATAGATATGCCGCCGGCAAGCATTCCCACTAACAAAAATAGAGACAGCCCGATTATTCTTAGCTGTTTCATTCCACGTCTCAGCAAAAACGAAACACCACTTTCTTTTCTGCCGGATTAAGTTGTAAAAATACCAATCTCTCAATCTCCTTTGCATTTTTTCATTTCTTTACATATTACGAGTAGAAGTTCCACATTTTTGGGGTATTCAGTAAAAATAAAACTCTTTATATAATTATAGTATAATTAATTGTAATTTTACATGTTATAAAATTATTTTACCCTCCAGAGAAGGAATAAGGAAAAAACGAGATATAGAGATACTTTTGCCTATTTTTTGCTGAAAGTCCGCTGACTTCTATCATTTACTACGAAAACTCCACCCATGAAATGAAAAAAATAGATGGAGATCTCTCTCCATCTATCCAACAGGCTTTATTCAGTTACTTCACCCTCAACTGCTTCAGTAGTTTCCGATGCTGCCGGTGTTTCCTCAGCAGGAACTACTTCCGTTTCTTCTTTTGTTTGCTCCGGCTCATTAGCTTCAGTTGCCGGCGTTGTTGCAGCTGGTTCCTCTTTGACCTCTGGCTCAACGGATGGCTCTGCCTCCGTTTGCGGCACAAGTTCGGCAGCAGGTTCAGCAGGCGGTGCTAAGGCAGCCTCAATCTGCTTAACAAGCATTTGCTTCCAATCATTTAAGCTCTTTTCATAATCCTTGTAGGTTGGATAACGTTTCGAATCGGCTTTCAGCTTTTTCGATTTGTCCTCCAAAGCTTTGAGTTTGTCCAGATTCTTTTTGGCTTCCTCGTATTTCTTGTCTTTCACTTGTTTGTCCATCACAATCAGCAAATTGACGCGATCTTTTTCATACTGGTTATTCTGTCTGGTATTCTCAGCTGGCGTGATATATTTCGCCTTAAAGAGGGCACGGACTTCAGGCGTGTAGACAGAGTTAATTTTCTTATTCATGTTTGTAATCGATTTTTGTAAGGTTGTGTATTTTGTATTGATATTTGTGTCAGCCTTGCCTGCTTTCATGTAATTAATCATGGCTGTTTGATTTTTTTGCAGGGTCGTTCCTTCTTTCACTGCATTCATGAAGGCTAGGGAACGTTTTTTATGGGTCTTCATACTGTCGATGTCAGCCTTGATTCCCTTTGTATATTTAGAAGGGAGTGTGTTCACTTTCTTCTCAAGGGCTGTGATATCCTTCACGACTGTATTATAAAGACTTTGATGAGCACTCGTCACTTTCACATCAGCTGTTTTCTTAATATTTGTTGCATAATAGTTTCTCAGCTTAGCGGCATTCTTCTTCTTCGCTGCGGAGTCCTTCTTCACTTGATCGGCAGCCTTCTTATCACGCGCATCCTTCAGCTTAATGCTTTCCTGGGCCGCATATAGGCTGACCGCTTTATTTTGGCTCCATACACGCGACCAAGCAGAAAGCGGCAATTCCGTTTCCACAACATACTTCCCAATCTCAGGTGTGAATCCAGGCTTTTTCTTCTTCTCAATGAACCAATCCGTGAATCCGCCGCCAGATGGGTTCGGACCAGGATACACAAGCGAATAGCCTGTCATGCTGCCAATTTTCTTTGCATAGACGAGGTCACGCTTTTTGTTGGTCGCATTTTGTTTATAATTCCAGTAGAGAATCTCCCCGCTTGAATGATAGGCAATGGCCATTTCAGGTTTGATTTCATTGACGAAGGAGACAATGGCTTTCACTTCCTTCGCGCTTTCAGGAGTCTTGCCTTTGTAGTTTTTGTAGCTTGGTGATTTTGGAGAATTCTTGATTGCACTCCAGCCGGCATTGTATTGCCTGTTCAGGTCAACCCCCTTCGCATTAGCCTTCCAACGCTTGAAGTTTTTGCTGCCGTTATTCATTTTAATTAATGAACTGTGCGTGCTTTTCGGAAAAGCATTCAGCCCCTGCTGCTGCAAAGTGACTCCATCTGGATTAACCATTGGCACGAACCATAGAGTTGAAGAGTTCAAGAGACTTTTCACATTATAGCCGCCAATTTTCTTGTTTCCTTTGTAGGCTGCAGCATACTGATCGATCAATTCCATATTCAAGCTTGTCGTCATCCATTCCCGCGCATGGTGAGAACCATTGATGAAGACTTTCGCGGAACCTTTCCCAAGTCCAACCGCATAAATATTGCGGCCATATTCTGACTTGCCAATTGTCTTAAACTTAACAATATCCGGGTATTGCTGCTGCAGCTCCTTAATATCCTTGCCGAGCTGTGTGTATGTATATTTCTTACTTGGGTCAACAAATGACTTTGCTGCCGCATTTCCCCCTGTTGGCAGGAATGCCATAATGACCATAACAGCCAAAATAAATACCCCATACCTCAATCGATTCCCTTTCAAAAATGTTGTACCTCCCCACTATTCGCTAAACTTACAAAATAAAGTATATAATATTTTTTATGTTAAAAATGTTAAAAATATAATAAATTCACATTATACTGGAAATAGCCAAAGGAGGTCTGCCCGTGATTATGAAAGAACGCGGTATCCCGCTTGCGATCCAAACGCTCGAAGCATTGGCACGGCGGCTGCCGCTGCATCATCCATCGTACGAAATAATAAAATCCAATTTAGCTAAAGATAAGGCCGGTCTTCGCGGAGAGCAATCACTTGATTACTATTTGCAGGAGCTAGACCAGGAGTCATTCGGTATCTTCCATGACATTCGACTCACCTCAAGCAACTATCCCTTCCAAATGGACACCCTCATCCTCACCAATCATTTCGCCCTCATCATTGAAGTCAAGAACATATCCGGCACCCTTCATTTCGATCAAAAGTTTAATCAGCTCATCCGTGTCTCCCAGGACGGACGCGAGAAAGGCTTCCCAGACCCATTCTCTCAAGTCAGCCAGCAGCAAAAACGGCTCCAAGACTGGCTCAACAAAGAAAAGCTTCCGCTCATCCCGATTGAAACCTTAATTGTCATGGCCAATCCAACCACAATCATTAAAGCCAACTCCAGTCTAAGCACCCAAAAGCTCTGCCATGCCAACCGCCTCCCTGATAAGATTCGTATCTTCGAAAACCAGTATAAACAAGAGGTCTTAAGCACAAAGAACAGAAGAAAGCTTCAAAAAACGATACTCAAAAAATGGGTGCCCGCAAATATAGATGTTACAAAGCGATACAACATCACAAAGGCAGACATCCAGCCAGGCGTCATCTGCCCAAGCTGCTCGTCCTCCCCAATGGCCCGTATCCATGGCGCCTGGTCCTGCCGACATTGCGGCACAGCCTCAAAGGAAGCACATCTCCAAGCAATTGAGGACTACTTCCTCCTCATCTCCCCTGCTATTACAAATGGCGAGCTCCACCGCTTTCTCGGACTGGAGTCCCGCTATACGGCTAAGCGCCTACTTGCGCACTTGCCTTCATCTGGCATGAAGAAAACCACCACCTATTCCCTTCCTCGCTGACAATCCCTTTTGCTTTTACAAGTCAATCAAGTAAAATGGATAAAGGAGTTCTATTTCGAAGGAGATTTATATGCAGAAGAATGTAATAGATATACAGGGCATCCCTTTTTACTCCACGACCATGATGGATTTTGTCCATCATGAACTGAAGTCCCGTATTGATGAGGAGAAGCAAACCTTTATCGTGACGGCCAATCCGGAGATTGTGGAATATGCCCGAGTCCATGAAGATTACCGCAGCATGATTTTACAAGCCGACTATATCGTCCCAGATGGTGTCGGCATTATCATTGCTTCTAAAATAATGAACAAGCCGCTCAAGGAACGGGTGACCGGCTTTGATATGATGCATGAATTTTTCAAAATGGAGACAAAGCGGCCTTTACGTGTCTATATGCTGGGGGCTGAAGAGGAGGTCATCCAGAAGGCAGCCAAGAAAGTGAAGGAGATGTATCCTTCTGTTGAACTTGTTGGCTTCCATAATGGCTTCTTCGATCTCGAGGATGAAGAGATGGCTGAAGGAATTGCAGCACTCGAGCCAGATATTATCCTACTTGGAATGGGATTCCCGCGCCAAGAAAAGTGGATCATGAAGTATCGGGCGAAATTCAGAAAAGGTGTATTTATCGGCATCGGCGGCAGCTTTGACGTGCTCGCCGGAAAGCTGAACCGTGCACCTGATATGTGGATTAAGCTGAACATTGAATGGCTCTACCGTCTTATCCAGCAGCCAAGCCGCTGGAAGCGGATGATTGTACTGCCTGTCTTCCTGCTTAGAGTGATTAAGCAGAAAATCACGAAATCTTGAATGATTGATGACTTTTTCGCATACCCTAATCTGGTTTGCAGAAAAGTCATCTTTTCTGTTTCGACAGAACGTGTTAATATTAACCAAATACCATTTGCAAGATTCATCATGAAACGAGATAGCAAGCTTCGTATTTTGGTAGTATTTGTTAAAAATAAATGAGGATTTTATTTTTTAGTAGTCTATTTTAGTCAAAGAGTATATAATTTATAGTTGAGATTGAGATGTGCAGGTTATCACAACACTGTTATGTTTCATAAATACTTGTCTTGGGTAAGTATAATCCAGACATCAAAAGAGGGTGGATATATTGTATCTAATCGCAGCTTTTCTAGTTGCCGTCGTAATGACTATACTCTTCACCCCATATGTTATTAAATTGGCGCATAAAATCGGTGCAACTGATTCACCTAATAAACGCAAAGTACATTCCAAGATAATGCCAAGCATGGGCGGACTAGCTATTTTCTTGAGCTTCATCATCACGGTGTCCATCTTTATGCCGGGGCTGTCCAGCTCCCGGACATACACGTCCATCATTGTTGGCGCGACACTTATCATCATTCTAGGAATCTTTGATGATAAATTCGAATTAAGCGCGAAGGTCAAATTCTTGGGGCAGATTGTTGCGGCACTGATTATTGTAGTCGGCGGTAATATCCAGGTGAACTTCATTAACACACCTTTCGGCGACCCGATCTATTTCGGTTACTTAGCTATTCCGCTAACCGTGATTTGGATTGTCGGGATTACCAATGCAATCAATTTAATCGATGGGCTTGACGGGTTAGCAGCTGGCGTTTCAACCATTGCTTTGTTGACCATTGCCGGCATGGCCGTTTTCAAGATCGGCGATATGTTCGTTGCCTTGATTGCCTTAGTCTTGGCTGGCAGCACATTAGGCTTCCTAAGATTTAACTTCTTCCCAGCGAAGATCTTCATGGGAGATACAGGCGCCATGTTCCTTGGATTCATGATTGCCGTATTATCCCTGCTCGGATTCAAAAACGTTACCGTGATTTCCTTGATTATCCCAATCGTCATTCTCGGTGTACCAATCTCAGATACATTCTACGCAATTGTGCGCAGGGTCCTTCACAAAAAGCCCCTGTCTGCACCAGATAAATCACATTTGCATCACTGCTTATTACGCCTAGGCTACTCTCATCGCAAAACGGTCCTCTTGATCTACGCGATGGCCGCATCATTCGGCGTAGCAGCGTTCATCTTCTCCATGGCAACCCTATGGGGCGCAATCTTCCTGATTGCCGTACTTCTGATTGCCCTTGAGATCCTGGTCGAACGTATCGGATTGCTCGGCGAAGACTATCGCCCGCTTCACAAATTATTAGTACATGTAAGAAATCGTCCATAAATAAGATTAGATAGCTGCCTCCCTGTTGGGACGGCAGCTTTTTTGTGGGGTTCCGAAGAATTCGGAACCCCGTTTTGAACGGGGATTCAAAGCTAGGTTTTGAAATGCTCGGATAGGGAATGGTTTTGGTTTAGGATGTGTCGGCGCGGGGTGAATTATGTATGGGTGGTTGATTAATGAGGAGCTTGTTTTGAGGAGTGTCAAATCAGATTTCTAATCAGGGCTATCTTTGGCTTGGGAGTTTCGCCCTTAAACCTGGATTCCAGGCTTTCTCACAGCAAAAGGAAGACTACTCTGCCCTCAAATGGTCAAAACAGACAAGCTGACGGTCTTTTTGGGAAGAAATCTAGATTTTTTCAGCTGATTATCTTCTTTAACCTCTTCTATTACGCCGTTTTGATTTGGATGCTTACTCTGGGAAGGGGCAATTTCCTAACCAGGGCTTTCTATGACATGCCAATTCGCCCTTACTTCTGAATAAACGCCGCCATACGGCTTGGATTTCGCCCTTAAACCTGGAATTCAGGCCTTCTCACAGCCAAAAGGAAGACTACTCTGCCCTCAAATGATCAAAACAGACAAGCTGACGGTCTTTTTGGGAAGAAATCCGGTTTTTTTCATAAAAATCTTTCAAAAACCTCTTCCATTACGCCATTTTGATTTGCACGCTTACTCCGAGGAAAACAAAGTTACAGATTCCCCATAAAAAAACAGGCAGAGAGCCTCAGCTCCCTGCCTGTCCTTCATCTATTTTATTCAATCTCGCTGCTGCCAGCGTATTCGTCTGTTGTAGAAGTATCTGTGCTGGAATCAGCTGTTTTGTTTACGTCCATGTGGACTTGCAGCTCTTCAATCGTAGAGGCTAGGTTGGCTTCATCAAGCTGGTAGTAGTATACGTTGTTGATGTAGGAATCTGAGCCCTTGAGATTGAGTGATTCGATGCTTAGATCACTTGCCATGACGTAGTTCGTGAAGCCTTTCATTTCAGCGAAGGTCATGTTTGTTTTCATATTTTTGCCGATGCCTTGGATGACATTGGCATATTTCGTGATGGATGAAGCGGATGAAGCTTTTTCTACAATAGCTTGAATGAGCTGTTGCTGGCGTTTTCCGCGTTCGATATCACTGTCTTTCTTTCTTGTACGGGCGAAGGCGAGTGCTTCTTCTCCGTCAAGTGTTTGTGTGCCTTCTTCGATGGTGATGGCACCTGCTTTGTCTTTGGAGTTTTGCTCAGAGAATGTATAGGGAACATCCACTGTGATTCCGCCAAGGGCATCAACAACATCAACAAATGCATTGAAATTCATTTTGACATAATAGTCTACTGGGACTTGGAGAAGGTTCTCGACAGTGTTAATAGTGTATTCCACTCCGCCGTATGCGTGGGCATGGGTAATCTTCGAGTACGTACCCTTGTCAGGGATATATACATAGGAGTCACGCGGGATACTTAACAATTTGACGGTCTTGTCATCATCATTAAATGTGGCAAGCAATAATGCGTCAGTACGGGAGCCCTTTCCGCTGTTACGAACATCACTGTCATCGACACCCATGAATAGAACGGATACATTGTCATCTGCCGGGTTTACAGCGCGCTCGCTGACGGTTGAACCATCATAGGAATCCTTTAAAACATCTGATGCTGTATAGTATAGGTATGCGGCGTATCCACCAACGGCTAAGATGAGCGTTAAGATAGGTAATACAATAAATGCTACGATTCGACGTCTTCTTATCTTTTTACGCCTTTTAATGCGTTCTGCCTGCCTGTTTTGCATATTGTTCTCCTTTATTCTATAGTAAAAAGGTTTTTGTTTGATTCCTTAGTATCAGTATCCATTCTACCCCTTTTCGCACGCCCCGTAAATTTTTTTTTTACTTCAGAATAACTTGTTATTCCCATGCCTATAAGAAAAGCCACTTAAACATCATGATTAAGTGGCTCTTTCTCTTATTCATCTATTAATGTAGCTACCAGAATGTACCGGTCCGGTGCATCCCCAATATAGTCAAAGGGATAGCAGGTAGTGACGGTCAAGGTAGCGCGCGGCTTTGGTACGATGACGGTGCGGTCATCCGCATCGACAATCCGCACTTGCCTTACCTTATACGTAAATTTCCCCGCCGTGGTTTTCACCACGAGCTTATCACCGACCCCGACCTCGCCAAGCCGGCGAAAGACGGTATCACGGTGTCCTGAGAGAACCGAGTTATCCTTCTCCCCTGGAAGGACGCTGTTTGCATAATGGCCGACGCCCCTCTCAAGCTCGTCCTCATCCGTTCCCTCGACAATCGGCAGGCTGGCAGAGATCTTCGGGATAATCAATTCACCGAACGTCTCTCCCATGCCCGGATATTCACTGTACAGTTCTTCTTGTTCGGCTTCTTTCGGTGCCTCTTTTGGCTCAGGCTTTTCTTCCTTTACTTTCACCTCAGGCACATCAGCCTGTACAAAGAAGGGTATGCTATTTTTGACGACCAGACCAAGTCCCGTGAGGATGAGCAAGATGGACAACACTAGGGTTAATCTGGCTTTGCTCATTTAAGCGGACTTCCTTTTACGATAGACAAGCATGCCTGCTCCAAGACCAGCGATGGCAGCGCCAAGCAGAATGCCTTCTGTGTAGTTGCCGGCTGTATTAGGCAATTTACCGCCGTTTTCCGTTTTCGTTACCTTCTTTACTGGTTTTACCGTTTTAACTGGCTTCTTGACCGGATTTTTCTTTTCTTCTTTCACTTCGGTGATTGGTTTGATTACCTTGCCGACCTCTCCTTTAATGACGTCAGAACCGAAGAGCTCTGCTGTGAAGAGCAGGTCTGCAAGGAATTCACCTTGAAGATTATACAGCTCGATAAGCAGGTCCGCGTCATTAGTCGTTTCGAGGTGCATCAGCTCGTTTAAGGTGATTGGCTGCTTAGAATCCCCTTTGACAAGATAGTACTTCGCATTCAACTGGAAGATATTCAAGATTTCGTTAAAAACAGACACGATTTCATTCATTTGCGCTTCTGTCAGGTCATCAGAACTCTCGAAGTCAGGCAATTGATTGACGCGGTCCTCAAGAGCGAACAGACGGTCAAGAATCGTCTCGTCTTCCTCCGCTATACGCATGAAATGCTCAAACAGTCTCTCTAATTCTTCTTCAGTAAGACCAATTTCTGCGAAGTCGCCGGCGATTTCGCTAAGCAAATCCTCCATAAATTCTTCATCATCATAAAAATAATCCATTAAGAATAAATCCAAATCTTCAATATACGTAAAGTTTACTAAGCTTTCACCCATCTCATCCAAGATGGCATTCAGCTCTTCGCGCGTGATTTCGTAATCATCGAGAAGCGCCTGCAAATTCTCATCTGTGATTGGCGTCAGATCTGGAGATTGGTAATAATCGAGATGCATATCAAGCGCATTGATATAAATGAAGGTCTCTTCTAATGTACTGCCCTCTTCCATGTCGCCATACTCAATCAATTCATCGATCAGCTCCTGCTTGCTCCCATATCCATAGGAAACAATCAGCTCTTCGACATTCTTATTCGTAATCCTCGCTCCAAGAATTTCTTTCAGTTCATCCACAGTCTTGACGTCAGAAAGCTCTTCAAGAAAATAATATTCATAAAAGTCCTCAAACTCTTCTACACTTGTGAAGCCCTCTTCCTGAACAAATGCCTTCAGTGCAGCTTCGTCTGTTACGGCAAATCCAACTGCCGGCTTCAAGTACGTAAACAGCATCAATCCCACAACTAGCAACAACCATTTCTGTTTCATTACATATCCCCCTGAATAATGACATTCTATTACATAATTATAGGTCATATTTACAAATATTACTATTCTATTTTTTTAGAACTTTTCGCTTAATTGCTTTGCTTTGGTTGCCCGCCTCATCTGTTAAGTATAGGTGAATGGTTGTGCCGGCTTTTTGTTTACTGATCTTCACAGAGAACTTGCCATCCTTGCCGGCTTTAACCGTTTTGGCTATAGACTTGCCTCCAACCTTCAAGATGACCTTTGCCCTTGCTTCCGTCTTGCCGGTTACCTTTGTCGTGGACGCCGTAATTTTGCTGATTTGCGCTAATGCAGGGGGAGTCTTATCCTTTACGACGACTTTCGCTTCCTTACTGACATTCTTTGCTTGGTCAGCCGCTGTGACCGTTAAGGCAGTACCGGCCTTTTGCTTTGATTTCAGCTTTAGGGTGAACTTGCCCGCTTTATCCGCCTTGCCGCTCACAACCGTTGTCTTGCCTTTTTTTACGGTGATGAGCGAGGCGGCTTCAGCCGTTCCGGAAATGGCGGTGCTATTATCAGCCACAGCTTGGACCTTCGGCGCATTCGGTGCTGTCACATCCTTGACGGTTTTCGTCACCGGCCAGCTTTCATTTCCTTCACGATCGATGAGCTTGATGGTGATTTTTCTTCCTGCAGCTTGTTTCCCTATCTCGATTGCCGTTTTAAAGGCAGTGCCATGGTTAACGGCTTTCTTCACCGTTTTGCCATTAGCGGTGACAGAAATGGTCCCGCGGAATGCGCTTGAATAGCTCAGACTCACCTTTGAATGCTTGTCCGTGATATCCGTTACCTTCGGTGAGGCAAGCAGGTGATACTTCAGTGCCTTAGCTGCATCGACCCGCGGGTATTCATACAGCTTTCCGGTCCGTGGGTTCTTCAGCTTTGCGGCAGTTTGTAAAAGCCGATATTCGACTTGAGCATTCGTCAGCTTCGGCTCCTTTGACCAAATGAGCGCAGCGACGCCGGCTACGACCGGTGAGGCCATTGAGGTACCGGAATAGGCCCCGTATTTTCCGTTTGGAAGAGTCGACAGTACATCCGTACCGGGTGCTAGTATATCGACGGTTTTGCCGTAATTGGAGTAACGAGCCATCACGTCATATTGGGTCGTTGCTCCGACAGAGATGACATTCTGGTAGCCAGCAGGGTAATTAATCAAATAGCTGCCTGTATTGCCCGCTGCGGCTATGATGACCGTTCCCTTTTTGTGAGCGGCTTGGACTGCCTCATTAAGAGCTCTGGAATAGAACTCCATCCCTAAGCTCATATTCAGGATATCTGCCCCGTTTTTGACGGCATATTCGATTCCTTGAATGATTTCTGATATATAGGCCGCGTCATCCTCGAAGACATTAATCGGCATGACCTTGACACCTGGCGCTACACCAGACCCTCCAATGCGATTATTGGCACTTGCCGCAATGATTCCGCCGACATGGGTTCCATGCTCTCCGACAGGAATTTTGGCATTTTTCGTTAAAACATTATATGGTTTGACGATATTATTTTTGAGGTCAGGATGCTTCATATCCATTCCGTCATCAATGACAGCGACAATCGTTTGATTGCTGCCCATCGTGACATCCCAGGCTCTCTCACTCTGAATGGTCTGATGATGCCATTGTTCACGATATTTCACATCATTCGGGATCACACTGCGGGTCAGCTTGTAATCAGGCTCTGCATAAAGAACACCCGGACGTTTCTCTAATTCTTTCAAAAAGGCAGACATCGATTGATTGACTGGTTTTTTAAGAGAGACGAGTTTCTCCTTCTCAGCTAGGACGGTCGCACCAGCCTTCAGCAGGCGAGTAATCCCTTGGAAGCTCTGCATCTTTACGATAACCCTGCCTGAAGTCTCATTGACAGACCTTTCGACAGATTCTGCTGATGACAGATGTGCCATTGGACTCACGAACAAGAAAATCAGCGCCACGATAAGGGAAATAAGTCTTTTCAAGTAGCTTCATCTCCAATATAATACCTATTTTCCTTTATTTTACCATTCTATTAGAGTAATAACATGATACTTTTTACGCATTACTGTAGAAATATGTTTTATCAATATTTTACCTGTGTTACTATAATATAGGAGACAATTCCCGAAAGGAGCGAAGTCGTAGAAATGAAGAAACAAGCAGTCGCATTTGCTGCCGTTGCCGTTATGGCAACTTCATACGCCGGTTCCGCTTCCGCTGATTCCCTAACCTACACAATCAAAAAAGGCGATACACTATCAGCCATAGCTAATAAGAGCGGAACCACTGTTGCAGCATTGAAGAAATTAAATAATCTAAAGTCTGATCTCATCTATCCGAACCAAGTTCTTCGTCTTGACAATAAGGCAGCAGTTAAACCGGACAAGCAGGCCCACACCGGCTCAGGCTCATCCAGTTCAGCTAAGACCTATACGGTCGTTGCCGGGGACAGTCTCTCCAAGATTGCCTCCAAGCATAAGGTCACTGTCAATAATCTTATTGCCTGGAATAATTTAAAGAACACAATGATCTATCCTAGACAAGTATTGAAGGTATCCGGACAATCAACAAGCACGCCCGTGAAGAATAACCCGCCAAAGCAAAGCACTCCGCCGAAAAGCGGCAGCACAGCAACCTACACCGTGAAGAGCGGTGATACACTGAGCGGCATCGGGAAGGCATATGGAATGAGCGTCTCCTCCATTAAATCCTTGAATAACCTGAAATCAGACAGGATCTATGTCGGACAGAAGCTCAAGCTCTCTGCTGGCACGACATCCAATCCGTCTACAAAACCAAGCACTCCTGCGAAAGAGGAGGTATCGAGCGGCTCAAGCGCCTTTGTCAACAAGCTCATAACCGAAAGCAAGAAGCTAATTGGCATTAAGTATGTATTCGGCGGAACAACGATCAATGGATTCGACTGCAGCGGTTTCATCTATTATGTATACAATAAAGCTGGTTATAAGATGGGCCGTCATTCTGCCCAGGGCTATTATGATCGATCCTATTATGTGAATACACCCAAGCCTGGTGACCTCGTATTCTTTGAAAATACATATAAGAAGGGAATCTCCCACTTAGGTATTTATATCGGGAATAATCAGTTCATCAATGCAGATAACAGCGGTGTGAGGATTGTCAGCTTAGATAATTCCTATTACAAGAAACATTTTTCCGCATTTAAACGCTTGTATTAATAAATTTTTTGACAAAAAAGCGCTTATTTCGAGCGCTTTTCTTCTTTTCCATTTAATTATTCCTAGACAAAACGGGTATATATTTCGTAAGATAGTAAATATGTTACGTACATCCATTGGATAACGTTCATGAAAACATCAATCGTCTCACAGCCTTTAGAATATAAATGCCATTTATATAAATGACATAGGAGGAGACCCATAATGAAGAAAGTAATCACATACGGCACCTTCGATTTATTGCACTGGGGCCATATCAACTTGCTGAAACGCGCGAAAGAAATGGGCGACTACCTAGTTGTTGCCATATCATCTGACGAATTCAATAAATTAAAGAATAAGAAGTCCTACCATAGCTTCGAAAACCGAAAAATGATCCTTGAAGCCATCCGCTATGTGGATGAGGTCATTCCTGAGAATACTTGGGAACAGAAGGTTCAAGATGTTATTGACCATGATATCGACATTTTTGTTATGGGTGATGACTGGGAAGGGAAATTTGATTTCCTTAAAGAATATTGTGAAGTTGTTTATCTTCCACGCACAATCGGCATTTCAACTACGAAGATCAAGGAAGATTTGTTTACTGCTACGAATAAATAACCAGCATCCGGTTTTAACCGGATGTTTTTTTGTATCTAGATTATCATCACCCGCTTCAATGAGGATATGCATAGAACAAATGTATACATTCAACCATTACTAGGCAAAATGTGATAAAATTCAGTATTAGAATACACTAACTATGTAATTAAGGAGTATGACATGAGCACGAACGATAAGCCGAACATCATTGCCAAAGCCATCCGGGCTCTAAAAAATGGAGGTCTCGTACAAAGGGCATACAAAGCTTTATTTATCCTAATTAGCAAAAGGCCGCCCAAGAAGAATTTAGTCGTATTTGAGAGCTATCTTGGGAAACAATATAGCTGTAACCCTCGTGCCATCTATGAATACATGGCAGCAAATAAACCGGAATACGAACTAGTTTGGAGTGTCGACAAAAACTATACCGAATCATTTGACCGCCAAAACATCCCTTACGTGAAACGTCTATCGCTCGGCTGGCTATTCACATTGGCGAAAGCAAAGTATTGGGTGGTTAACAGCCGGATGCCGCTTTGGATTCCTAAACCAAAGCACACAATCTATGTGCAAACATGGCATGGAACACCATTAAAGAAGCTGGCTAATGATATGGATGAGGTTCATATGCCCAATACGACAACAGAGGGGTATAAACGGAATTTCACCAGAGAAGCAAGCAATTGGGATTATCTCATCTCCCCAAATGAATACTCTTCCGCCATTTTCCGAAGAGCTTTCCAATTCAATAAGGAGTTGATTGAATCCGGTTATCCGCGCAATGACCTGCTTCATGCCCCGAATATGGAGGAACGCGCAGAGCAGATCAAGGAAAAGCTGCAGCTGCCCCAGGATAAGAAGGTCATTTTATATGCTCCTACTTGGCGCGATAATGAATTTTACGGAAAAGGCAAATATAAATTCAAGATTAAACTGGATTTAGATAAGATGAGAAAAGCGCTCGGGGATGAATATATCATTCTTCTGAGGATGCATTATCTCGTGTCGGAGAACTTCGACCTATCCGCTTATGAAGGGTTCGCCTATGACTTCTCCTTGTATGGGGATATTAGCGAGCTCTACCTGATTTCAGACATTCTCATTACCGATTATTCTTCCGTCTTCTTTGATTATGCAAATCTGAGACGCCCGATTATCTTCTTCACCTATGATATAGACACATACCGCGATCAATTACGCGGCTTCTACTTCAATCTCGAAGACAGCGCACCAGGACCACTATTGAAAACGTCAGATGAGGTCATCCAAACGATTAAAGAGCTTAATCCTCATGAGATTCACCCTAACTATGATGCCTTCTACGAACGATTCTGCAGCTGGGAGAATGGGGACGCGGCAAAAAAAGTGGTTGAGACCGTATTTGATTAATTCATTTACCTGAAAAGAGTCAGTTTATCTGGCTCTTTTTTCTTTTGGCAAGGATGGACTAATCGCACTCCATTTTCCTTTAGATTTTCTCTAGACAGACCTCATCCCAATTACGTATGATAGGGTATATATTAAATTAGAATATTATATTAGTTTTAACTATTGTTATAGCTCTGAATAGGAGTTGTAGACAACTAGAATGGAGGCATTTAATCGTAATGAAGAAAGTAATCACTTACGGCACATTTGATTTGCTGCATTGGGGTCATATCCATTTACTGCGAAGAGCAAAGGAAATGGGAGATTATCTCGTTGTAGCCATCTCTTCTGATGAGTTCAATAAGCTGAAGAACAAGAAATCCTACCATAGCTTTGAGAACCGAAAAATGATTCTCGAAGCCATCCGCTATGTCGATGAAGTTATTCCAGAGCATACATGGGAGCAAAAGGTACAGGATGTGCAGGATCATCAGATTGATGTATTTGTCATGGGTGATGACTGGGAAGGGAAATTCGATTTCTTAAAGGACCACTGTGAAGTCGTTTATCTGCCGCGCACAGAAGGCATTTCAACCACACAAATCAAGAATGATCTTCTTGCAGTAAGCAAATAATCCATACAGCATCTGCAGTCTTTCACTCAAATAAGAGTGAGTTGACTGCAGATGCTTTCATTTAGATGAGAAAAAAAGATGCCTCCCTTACCACACGGGGAGCATCTTCTCTTGAATCTTATTTAAAATCTTCAGGTCGATCGACTTCCAACCCATTCGCATAGAGAATCGACCGGACAATCCTTCTTGCCGCCTGTCCGTCTCCATATGGATTGGAGGCTTTCGCCATCTTATCATGCTCCGCTTTATTTGAGAGCAATTCGTCTGCCATGGAGAAGATGGTCTCCTCATCTGTCCCCGCCAATTTCAGCGTGCCTGCCTCTATTCCTTCCGGCCGTTCGGTTGTATTTCTCAGTACGAGCACCGGCACACCGAGGGACGGCGCTTCTTCTTGGACACCGCCTGAATCGCTCATAATTAAATAGGCCTTGGAGGCAAAGTTATGGAAGTCGATGACATCAAGCGGCTCAATCAGATGAACGCGGTCATTATCGCCAAGAATCTCATCTGCCAGCTCTCTGACAACCGGGTTCATATGGACAGGATAGACTACTTGGATGTCCGGATGCTTTTCAATCAATCGATTGATTGAATTGAACATATGGCGCATCGGCTCCCCCTGGTTCTCTCGACGGTGGGCGGTCATCAGTACTAGGCGGTCTTCTCCAAGCTTCTCCAATACCGGATGCTGATAGTCTTCTCGCACGGTTGTTGCAAGAGCATCAATGGCTGTATTGCCTGTCACATAAATCGCATTCTCTTGTCTATTCTCCTTGAGCAGGTTCTGCTTTGCCTGATTAGTCGGAGCAAAATGATAGTCAGCAAGAACGCTAGTCAGCTGTCGATTCATTTCCTCCGGATAGGGGGAGTACTTGTCATATGTTCTAAGTCCCGCTTCCACATGCCCGACGGAAATGGATTGATAGAAGGCAGCAAGGCTTGCGGCAAAGGTCGTTGTCGTATCCCCATGAACAAGCACAAGGTCCGGCTTTACTTCCCTAAACACTTCATTCAAGCCTTCCAGCACCCTTGTCGTGATTCCTGTTAAGGTTTGTTTATCCTTCATGATATTCAGGTCGTAGTCAGGTTTAATTTCAAATATATTTAGCACCTGGTCAAGCATTTGGCGGTGCTGAGCAGTCACGGTGACATACGGTTCTATGTATTCAGGGTATTTCTCCAGCTCCTTCACTAGCGGAGCCATTTTAATGGCCTCTGGTCTTGTACCAAACACGGTCATAATCTTTAGTTTTCCACCCATTATCCACACTCCCTTATTTACCTAAGCTACCTTAAGTATAATGTAGGCCGCCCGATGGAGCCACCTGATTATACGCAAAGCCTTTCATTTGATAAGATTATACACTTTTTGATCCCGTTTACCTAGTTCATCGTCCATGTATGAAAAAAGGCTGCCGTAAAGTCCACTCGGACATTAGGGCAGCCATCTCTTCAGATGGTATATAAATGATATAATGACAGGTTTTATTTCTCTGCGACCAAATTATTTTGCAGCATCTCTTCCATGAATGTAAGGACTTCATCACGAAGATCATCATGCTGAAGCGCAAACTCAATAGTCGTTTTGACGAAGCCAATCTTCTCTCCGACATCATGACGCTGGCCTTCAAAGTCATATGCATATACATCCTGGGATTGGTTTAATGTCTGAATGGCATCAGTCAACTGGATTTCTCCGCCGGCACCTGTTTCTTGGTTCTCCAAGATATCAAAGATCTCAGGTGTGAGGAGATACCTTCCCATAATAGCCAAATTAGATGGTGCTGTGCCCGGCTCTGGCTTCTCAATGAAATTGGCTACTGGAGATAATCGTCCTACATGCGGCTTAGGATCGACAATTCCATAGCGATGCGTTTCATTCTCAGGTACTTGCTGTACGCCGATAACGGAGGAACCAGTCTGTTCATACTGGTCAATCAATTGTTTGATGCAAGGGACCTCACTTTGCACGATATCATCCCCAAGAAGAACCGCAAACGGCTCATCCCCTATGAAATTACGTGCACACCATACCGCATGACCAAGCCCGCGGGCTTCTTTTTGTCTGACATAATGGATATTTGCCAGCTCTGAGGAATATTGAACCTTCTCAAGAATATCAAGTTTTCCTTTTTCAAGGAGATTATGCTCCAGTTCGAGGGCACGGTCGAAATGATCCTCAATGGCGCGCTTCCCTTTACCAGTGATAATGATAATATCTTCTATACCCGCTGCAACAGCTTCCTCAATGATATATTCAATGGTTGGCTTATCAATAATCGGGAGCATCTCTTTCGGAACAGATTTCGTCGCTGGCAGAAATCTTGTCCCTAATCCTGCCGCAGGAATAATCGCTTTTCTTACTTTTTTCAACATAGATTCTCCTTTATGTATTAAATTTTGATAAATTCTATTATATCAAATTATTATTCTAAAATAATTAAAGATAAAAATCTTTCTACCTTATAATTATTTAATAATCTTAATTAACTCTGACTTAATCTCCTCTACCAGCTCAGAAACGGTTCGATTGTCTGATCTTGTACTGCTTTCATAAACCGACTTGACGAGGTTGGCAAATTCTCTTTGTTTATCATGATCCTTCTTTCCTGTGTATTTAGACATATTTCAATAGTCCTCCTGAAATGTTGAAGTACTTCCTATTTTAGCACATATTGGTACAAAATTGTTAGTTGTTTGAATTTTCTATTTATTATAATCCTTTATACGCTAAAAGGATAGTCATTTTTCGGAAAATATCATGAAAATGGCACCCTCATTTGACAAAGGGTGCCATTTTTCTTTATAAAGACGAATAGGACAATTGACCCGCATCATTATGAATCGTTATTAAAGCTTTTTCCGTCTGGAAGAGGAAGCGCGATTGGTCCTTCGCTTCAATGAGTTGATGATCTGCCAGCGAGAGTTCTCCACTCGTAATTGGATTGAAATCGTGGAAAATAATTTCCTCTACCTTCTCTTCATCATCCAGTACATAATAGACATTCTCATGAGCCAAATACAGTTTCTTTATGCCTTGCTCCTCTACTTCCTCGATTCCATTCATTACACGAAGCAAAGTCGCCTTATCAGAATCAATAAAGGAGAGCAAGTATTCATAGGAGACCGCCGCATTTGAAGAAAGATATCCGCTCAATTCATCCATGGATACAGCTGCGGGTTCCATTGGTTCTGCCTGCAGCTTGATATCCTCCTTACTCACATGTCCGGAGATGCCTGCCGCCTCTATATAAACCTGTTTATCGCCCATTTGAGTGACGAGGATGCTCGTACCAAATGGAAGGCTTCCTACCCGCTCCGTCATCCCTTCCTCTGCATATACATCCGCCTCATCAGCGATAATATATCCTTTCTCGGAAACCTTCTCTGTTTTCTCCTCCGCAATAGATTCAGCAGGTGCCGCTGTATTCGCACCAATCAGTCCAAACGAGGCAATGGTACGAAGCGGTTTTTCGCTGAACATCGTTGCCGTTATGCCCATAAAGAGAAAGAAGATAACGAATACAGGGATGAATGGATTACTTTTCTTCTCTCTCTTCTTCGTCCTTCGAGTTGTCAGCTCATTCTCCAGGATACCTGAATGAGAATGGCCGATTGGATGCTTCCGACTCTCTTTATTCTTGGCATTGTATTCATCTTTTTCCTTCTTTGATAAACCATTATACCAATGAACGAATTCCTTATATTCCTTCACAACGACCTTTGTTTCATCAAACATGCGTAATTCACCGTAATGCATCCAAATGACGCGGTCGCAAATCTTCTCAATTTGTCCAATAGAGTGACTGACAAAGAAGATCGTCTTCCCTTGCTTTTTGAAATCGGTAATCTTATTGACACACTTTTGATAGAAGGTTTGGTCACCGACAGATAAGGCCTCATCAATAATGAGAATATCCGGCTCGATATGGACAGAAATAGCAAAGCCCAGCCTTGATTTCATCCCGCTCGAATAGCTCTTGACTGGCTGATCAATGAAATCCCCAATATCCGCAAATTCAACAATGGAATCATACAGCTCGTCAATTTCCTTTGAAGAAAGCCCCATCATCAGGCATTTCAAATAAATATTGTCTTTCCCTGTTAACGCATTATTCAAGCCAGCGGCAATCGCAATCAATGACGGCTGTCCATTCATCACAAGGCTCCCCTTTGTCGGGGGAATAATCTTCGCGAGCATATTCGATAATGTCGACTTACCGGAACCATTGATGCCGACTAAGCCAATTGTCTCTCCTTCTTTTACATCAAAGGAAACATTACGGACTGCATAGAATCCATCCTTATCAAATCGAGAGGAAATCATGCTCTTTAATTTATCTATCTTCGTTTTCGTTAAATAATACTTCTTCGATACATTCTTAAAAGATACCTTACTACTCATCGTACTCTCCTATCGGTTATAGAAAATCAACAAAGCGATCTCTAAATTTCATATGCATGATGGAACCAACCATCAACAGCAATAAGGTCAGCAGCCAGAAATACAGTCCATACTTTACATCATTGAAGAACCATGTCTCATATAGAAAGGTATTTCGGAAACCATCAATAATATAATAGAATGGATTCAGCTTGATGATGGTCCCAACCGCTCCTTCTATATGGTCCATACTCCAGAAGATCGGCGTCAGGAAGAATAATAATCTTGTCACCGCCTGAAGCATTTGCTGATAATCCCGGACGATGATACTGATGGTGGAATTAAACAAGCTGATTGAGAACAAGAACGCCACCATGCAGAGCAAGTAGTAGAAATACTGGAGCCAATAAAGAGTTGGGTAGTATCCATTTAACAAGAGAATGATGACATAGATGATAATCATAATGAAATAGGTAAATAGATTTGTGACGATGGCGACTGTCGGCAATGCACTGACAGGGAAATTCATCTTCGCCACGAGGTTGATCCGTTTGTAAATACTGCTTGCCCCCTGCAATAAGGTTGGGCTTATAAAGAACCATGGGATAATTCCTGCAAGCATCCAAATAATGAATGGGTATCCTCCTTCAATTGCCGCTCCTTGCCTTAACCCCATTCCGAATACAAACCAATAAGCAAAAACCTGGATCAGCGGGTTCAGCCACTGCCAGAGAATACCCAAATAATGAATTTGGTATTGTGATTTCATATCATATACAGCTAAACGAGTAATCAGCGGTATTGAACGCCATTGTTCACGGATAATGTGAAAGCTTTCCTTCATAATCTTATACATCCTCAACAAAGAAATTATGGCAATGAACCGTTTTCACTATTCTTGAACATTTTCAGGAAAAACAAAACCAGACATATATCACCACAATTAAATATTTTATCAAATGTCAGATAATAATTCATTATATGTTTTTTCTACGTATCTTGAAGTTCTCTGACATTGTCCAACAGATTTAGATAATATTTCCTACAAAAAATCATATATTCTCTCTACAAGATCTTTCATATATAATAGATATATGAAATAAAATTCAGAAAATCAGGGGTTGCAATATGAGAGCAGAAAAGAAAAGAAAAAAGAAAAAAACATGGGTAAAGGTGCTTCTTATTACTTTAGCTGTCTTATTGATTGGCATTGGCACCTATGCATTTATGGTTTATAGCTCCTTAAGCGATGCAGTTAATAATATGCAGGAAGAAACCAACCGCGATGGCTCGAGCAAACGGACTGAGCAATTAAGCTTGAAGGAACAATCACCGTTCTCTGTACTATTGCTTGGAGTCGACGAACGCAAGGGGGACGTCGGACGCTCTGACACGATGATTGTCTTGACTGTCAATCCAATCTTGGAATCTATCAAGATGGTCAGTATCCCGCGTGATACACGAACAGACATCATCGGCCGTGGGACAACCGATAAAATCAACCATGCCTATGCCTTCGGCGGCGCAGAAATGGCCATTGACACAGTAGAGAACTTCCTTGATATCCCTATTGATTACTATGTGAAAGTCAATATGGATGGATTTGAAGACATCGTTAATGCAGTCGGCGGGGTGACCGTTGTCAATGACCTCGACTTTTCCTACGATGGCTTCCACTTCGCCAAAGGAACAATTGAGTTGAACGGGAAAGAAGCACTCGCTTATTCCCGCATGAGGAAGCAAGATCCTCAAGGGGACTTTGGCCGCCAGAAACGCCAGCGTCAAATCATTCAAGCAGTAATCAATGAAGGGGCAAGCCTTTCTACCTTAACCAATTTCGATGATATATTTGATGCATTAGGAAAAAATGTGAAGACAGACATCACATTCTCACAAATGGTGACGATCCAGAAAAATTATAAGCAAGCCGCGAAATCTCTTGAACAGATTCAAGTGGAAGGCAGCGGAACGAAGATTGACGGGATTTATTATTATGTTGTATCAGATGAATACAAATCCGGGCTGCAGGACAAACTGAAGAAGCATTTACAAATCTCCAACTAAACAAAAGGACAATCTATCTGTCAATTAATTACCATCGACTGATAGATTGTCCTTTCTTCGATTCCGATAAAACATCTAGTTGACGAAATAATCCATAAAAACAGGTGAAAAACGTTTCAGTTTTCACCTGTTTTATATAGAGGAACTTATCTGAGAGTTCCTCTATTATGATTATTATTGAGCATTAACTGTCTGCAATTCGAAGCTCTCTATTAAATCAACCCACTTATTAATTGTCTGTTCATAAGTGAATTTTTCCATCACTTTTTGATGTGCTTTCTCACCCATATCTATAGCTAATTGAGGATTCGACAACATGGATATCATTTCTTTAGCTAATTGATCAACTGAATTCTCGTACACAAGTATTCCATCTTTTTGATGGTCAATAATATCTCCAGGTCCATAAGAAACATCATAACTAATAACTGGTGTTTTTTGGAACATGGATTCCAATAAAACAAGGCCAAAGCCTTCATATATTGATGTGAAAACGGTAAACAGCGATTTGCCATAGATTTCACTTAACTCTGTAGTATAACCGTTAATACTTACATTGTTATCTAATTCTAAATCCCGTACTAGTTTACGCAAGTCGCCCTCATCTGGACCACTGCCAAAGAGCTGTAATTTAGCATCCGGAAATTGCTTAGTGACAATTTTAAATGCTTTTATAGCATCATCCATAATTTTTTGTGGGTGATATCTTCCAACGATTGAGATTAAGTTAGGATCTTTTTCTCCATTATAAACCTCTATATCAGCTGTCCTAGTAGCATTCGGAATCACATGTGCATTATTATAGTCCCCGAATTGTTTCTCAATCTGGTTCTTCTGCGTATCGGTTAACAATACTAATGCATCTATATGTTCAATATTATTCAATAAATGTACGTGACTCTTTCTCAATGGGGAGCCATATACGAAAGGAGCATCAAAATGATTGATATGTATAGTACATATTTTGAATGCTGCTTCTTTCTTTACCTTTAATATAGTATGAGTCAGGAATATGCCGTCATTAATAAGATACGGTTTTTGCTCATGAGCCTCACATATTTCATTGAGCCAATGAGCATGGAAAAGAAGTAATGGATTTGATGTCCCGAATGAAGTTACCTTATTTGTTTCTCTATCAAAAAGAAATATTAAGTTCGGTTTTTTTGTTTCTGTATTTATCTGGATGTTCAAGTAGCAGAAACCATCTTCCGTGTACAATAACTCTTGTTTCGGAATAGTGGTACTCTTATCAAAATAGATTACTTTCTTCTTGTACCCGCTAGATTGATATAACTCCCGCTTGAATTTCGCTCGTGTTTCATCAAAATAATCAATGAACTCTAATTTCCCATCTTTTGTCCATTTTTTATATTTTACATAGAGGCCTTCCTTAGTAAAATATCTAGCTTCGTGCTTACCTTCCATATTATCCTCAATAAAGAAACCTGGCTCAAATAATTGGGATTCTAGGTCATATTTTTCCAACTGCTTCTCTGTAACAGGTCCTCTACTATTCAGCTTCTTATAATACTCATATACATTGAGTATTTGCACTTTCCTAGATAACCGATTAGTTGCATGGAGTGTTTGTTCGATTTCATCATATCTTTCTGAGTAATCAATCGTTAATAATTTAGCATCATAACCCCTGTCCGCTAAATAAGAGGCTCTTTCAAGCATAACTCTTGTTAATCCGCCCCTATTAATATCAATACTGTTTATTAGGCTATAGACTGTCTTCATACTATTTATCCACCTTAATTTATTTTATACGCTAACTTTCTTAATATCTTTGGTGATAGTGGTATCTGTATTTCTCTTTTTATATTTAACAACCTTATTAACTTTTGATAGTCCCAATAATTCCTCTGCAATCATCTTCGAAGCATTTCCATTATCAAACTGACAGTATTTCTGACGGAACTTATTCATTTTCTTAACATGGGAGCTGTTATCCACTGTTTTTATAGCATCTATTAACTCATCTGTATCTCTTGTAATAGGTCCTGGTGCCTCTTCAAGAATATCCAAGTACATTCCTCTTAAATTATCTCTATATTTCTCTAAGTCATAAGTAAATAAGATTTGAGGCTTGTTCAAAATAGCAAAATCAAACATAACGGAAGAATAATCTGTGACAAGAATATCAGAGACTAAATATAAATCACGGATATCATCATAATTTGAAAAATTATAAACAAATCCCGGATATTTCGGTAATGTTACAGACTTAGCAACAAAATGGTGAAATTTAAATAAAACCACATATTCGTCTTTTAGTTCCCTGTACATCTTCTCGAGATCCATCTCAACTTTAAACCAATTCTTTATTCTCCATGTTGGCGCATAAAAAATCACCTTTTTGTCGAGAGGAATATTCAACTTACTCTTTAACTCCAGAATATTTGTCTCATTATTACCCGTAAATAATTTATCATTTCTCGGATAACCATATCTCATAACTTTTTTGTCAAAATTAAACGCTCTCTTAGATATGTCCTCTACATACACACTCGGAACTGTCAAATAGTCCCATCTGCCGCATTTCGCTAGAAACATACTTCTTTTTGGTTCAATATCAACCTCTCCAGGTACATCTAACCCCAAAGTTTTAAGTGGAGTTCCATGCATTGTCTGCAATTCAACGGTGTTCTTTCTCTTTTTATAGAAGTCAGGGAAATTGACATTGTTGACAAAGTATTTCGCCCTTGCCAAATAATAATAATAACTGAATGAATTAATTCTAACTTTCTTTCCTCCACCTGTTATAGCCGTGTTTTCATCTTTAAAGAACCAAACTGTTTCGTAGTTTTTAAGGTTTTCATCAATATATTCGTAGAGTGCTCTTGGATTACAATCAAAGGATTTTCCCCAATAGCTTTCAAAAACGACTGTTTTTCTTTTAAGTGGCATAAACATCCTCATAAGAGGGTACACCACTTTTCTGATTACCTCTTGCCTACGAGGGCCTCTCTCAATCCAACCCCACTCTTTCTCAACCTTGAGTGATAAACTATTATCTTTTTTCTTTCTGTAGAATTTGAAATTCGTCTCTTTATACAATCTTTTTTGATTGTCTATATTTTCTATATCATAATAAATTATGTCTTTCTGAAGGACTTTTCCTCGATTATCCAAGACAGATAAATAAATACTCCAAATACCCATATCCAAGTTTTGGAATGCTTCATCCACCTTGACTTCGCAAGAAACAATGACTTCATCATGCTGTTCCTTTGAAACATATGTATCAAAGTATACTTCTCTGCGTAACTTATTGTTAACCATGAGAACACTAATTGTTTGTTTCTTTTCTTTTGAAATATAGCCTGTAGATACCTTCAAATCTAACTTCAACATTTCTTCATTAAGCTCTAATTTCTTGACATTTACTGTATGTTGCGTGACCATAAGCTGTAAATTGGCTGCTGGACTATGCGAAATGTTCATTTCATTAGATCCAAAGCTTATCTTTTTCCCAAGTAGATTGATATCGGTAGTAAGTGGAGTAAATTCATTATTATAGTATATATGTCCAAACCAGTTCCCGCGACTCGAAGCTTTTTTCAAATCTGAGATAGGTATATTGGCCAAAAATTTCGTAGTGCCTTCACTCGTTTTTTCTATACCTTTAATAGACCCTTTGATGTCTTTTCTAATATCATAGTTCCTTAAACAAATGAGACTACCTTCTAGCGGAAGCTTTGTTTCCCCATGAACGATAAGCTTTCCATCACTTACTTCCACCTTGTCCATTCTAGTAATTAAATCTTCTTTTGAAATGATCAAGTCCCAAGCTGCATTATATTTAACAAAGAAAATATCTTTCTTAAAAATACGGAACTTTGGCTTTGATACACGGCCGCTTACCGGTTCCCCAATAGTGAATCTCCTATTAATGCCGTTCGCCGTCATATCTAGGACTATCTTGAATTTCCCTACGCCCATATTGATGATTTCTTCTTGAGCCAGGTCAACCTTCAACTCCCAGCCAGACCACTTATAATTATACAAACGCTTTAAAGGTAATTTCGAGGCGATATCAACGCCAAATCTGAAAGTGATATCAGGTCTTCGCTGTTGTTTAATATGACGAATCTCTACCTCTTCACCCGTCGTTTCATTAACGAAAAAGGCCTTCAATTGTATATCCTTTGCCTTTTTAATATCGATATCTTTGATATACGCGTACCCTTTTATGTTTAATACGCTTCCTTGCCATTGGACTGACTCAATCTTCTTCTTAACTAATAATTCATCATTTAATAAAAGGAGATCTTTAGGTACGATTTCCTTGTATGGGTAGTCTCCGTAATAATTTGTTCCTTCTTTTATGACCTTCTTATATCGGAGATGATATTTCTGGAAGTTAAGGATTTCTAATAACTTTTCTTTGTCTTGCTTTTCAACAAAATAATATTTCAATCGATCAATTGCATTCAATTTTTTCAAGGCTAATCTGCTGACACCTTTTAAGTAACTCGATACCTCTTTAAGATAAACATCTATATACTCATCATCTGCTGAATCTAATTGGTTTAAATAAACTAAAAGATCGATCTCAAGATTCTTGAAATCTTTATCAATTTTTAATGATTCATCTATATTGTTTTTTTGGAAATGTTCATCCACCATTCGAATGGCTTTCAATCTATCAGTTAAATTAACTAAATTCGTCCTTTGCTGAGTAATAGATTGGTCACCAACATCTCTGGCACGCCAATGGTAAACAACATCACTTATAATATCGACAGACTTCGCTTTGAAATGTGCTGGAATAGTCACAGGCAAATCTTCATATAACATACCTTCAGGAAATTGAAAGTTATTTTCCTTCCAAAATGAGGTTTTGAAAACCTTATTCCAAGCAGTAGTATCATATATTAACTCTGGATTTCGACTAATATGAGCCTTTAGCACTGTATCCTTAAACACTCTTTTATGTAGTACAGATGGAAATTCTTTTGTCGAATTATAACGAATAACATTTCCGATTGCTATGTCTGAGCCTGTTTCTTTGATCGTGTTATACAACTTTTTATAAGCATCTTCAGGTAAGTAATCGTCTGAATCGACAAACGCTATATACTCTCCAGATGCAAATGGGACACCGAAATTCCTCGCCTGCCCTAGTCCTCCATTTTCTTTATCATATGCATAGAAATTTGAATATCTCCTAGCATATTCGTGCATGATTTCCCCGCTGGAATCAGTGGATCCATCATTAACCATAATTACCTCTATACCATTCAGACTTTGGTTGGCAAGAGAATCAAGGCATTCCTCCAAATAACTTTCCACATTATAAATTGGCACAATGACACTTAATTTCGTCACATGACTCCCCCACTTCAATTTATATATTCCTTATCACTAACCGGTAAGCTGCATCTATTGAGATACAGCTTCTATAGACCTTTTATTAAATAATCACATAAAAAAAAGGCCTTATCACCCTTAATTTTGTAGCAAATAGGAAATACAACAAAAAGTATCAATTTTTTCACATTATATCATATAATCATATGGTATAACTTTATGACTTGAATTTTTTCTTATATATCTTAAGACCCACTTTCATTCTCCTTTTATCATGAATTGTTACCCCTTTATACGTCACTTTTCCTATACTCACTACTCCTTACATATGAATAATTACCTATTAAATACAATTAGCATTTAGCAAATGAAGAAAAAATGGATAATATCAAAAACTAGCTGTTTTATTAAGTAAAAGGAAGTTATTATGCTAAGATTATCAATATCTAATATATTGGACACATCTTTCTCCTTACACTCAACAAAAATATGGATAAAAATAACATTTTTTCGCACAAAAATATTATGAGATTACTCCAATATAATTGAAAATCTGTCCTTGGAAACCGAAGAGGGTAATTCCTGAAATTAATCTTTATTAATTTTATATCAGGCTTTACGATGTGTATCCTCTATCTGTTATTCAATATCCCTTCATTTTCTCAAAAGTTCACCTCCATAATACAACCCACTCTTTTACCTAAAAATGGAACCAATAATTCGATATTACCACATACATTCTTGTAAGAATACAATTCTTTTGACAATATGCGACTATTTTCCCTATATTATCTATAATCGAATCTATTATCATCATAATCAGATAGTTACAATGCCGCTTTGGTAGTAACAAACAAGAGAATTCAACTAGAACTAAAGTATGTCACCATTACGCAGCCAGTTATGATACTAGGAGGAAAATATCTTGAGTGTGCACCGAACTCCTGAAGAAATGTACAAGAAGAGAAAGATTAAGCAGAATATCCTATACGCTTCCCTTATCATTACGGTAGTAGGAATCATCATTGGACTTCAGTTCCTTTTATACAACACGTGACAATGAGAATAAAAGGCTATCCCGCTCATCTCATTAAAGGATGATTACAGGATAGCCTTCTCGTGAGATCCGACCCTCCATTTACGCACGATATCCCTCAGGCCCCTTAAGACCAACACTGTATACCTTTACCGTCATTAAAATACCTCCAAGCTTATTAAATTTTATAACTCAAAGAAATGAAAGAATGGTGTAACTCTGAAAGTAATAATAGAGGAAAAAACCGGAAGAAAAATTTGAAGACACTAAAAAATGAAGGGTGAATCAATTAAATATCCACTCGACATAAATACACAAACCCCTTTAAAGACCAATAATTTTCAAATAATTATTATAATATAATAAAGACCTTGAGCTAGTAAAATCAAAGGGAGAATATGTTTTCAATCAATTATGTAAAATGGTATTCTATGCTGCTATCCAGTATCCATTCAAACCTTTAGAACTTTACTTTCATAATATAATCCTTCATATTTACCTAAAAATGGTATTTAACTTCAATATTATCTCTTTTATTCATGAAATTATTGTCACTGCCGGAGTTAAAATACTCAATAACACCGATTTAAAATTCCTCACTAATCACGGATAATCGACGTATCACTACAAAAGAGAGGGATCGTCGATGTTGAAAATGGGGGATTTTATAATGATTCGAGAACTTTATCAAAAAGGATGGACATTATCAGCTATTTCAGAGGAAACAGGATTCGACCGAAAAACCATTCGAAAATATATTCATTCTGAAGAAACACCTTCTTCAAAATCGAGAATGAAACGGAAAAGCAAGTTAGATCCCTATAAGGCGTATCTCTTACAAAGAATTCAGGAAGGAACCACAAATTGCGTGGTCTTGCTTGAAGAAATTACAGCAATGGGGTATGAGGGGAAGAGTACAATTTTACGAGATTTTGTGCAGCCCTTCCGGGCACAACCAAAGAAACAGGCCACTAGGCGATTTGAGACACCTCCTGGGAAGCAAGCTCAAATGGATTGGGCGGAAGTCGGTGAAGTAGTGATGGATGGTCATCCACAAAAGGTTTATGCCTTTCTCATGATTCTGGGGTATTCCAGGATGAAGTATATTGAGTTTACGACAGATATGAAGCTCGAAACATTGATGAAATGTCACATGAATGCCTTCTCCTATTTTAACGGCATTCCGAATCAGATTCTCTATGATAATATGAAAACCGTCGTGACAAAGCACAGTCCAACAGAGATTCGTTTTAATCGTACGTTTGAAGATTTTTTAGCCTACTATGGGGTCGTCCCGAAAGCTTGTAAACCCTACCGCCCACAGACGAAAGGAAAAGTAGAAAGAACGGTGGATTACCTAAAGAAAAATTTCTTTCAACGAAAACATGAACCTACGCTGGAAGCATGGAATCATGACATACAGATATGGTTGGACAAAACAGCTAATAAAAAGAAAAATGAAACGACACAAGAACCGCCGGTTCAGCGTTGGCAAACGGAACAGCCACAGCTTCAAGCCTGGGGAATAAAGCCGTTATTCCCAACAAGCCATTGGGAAGTGCGGGAGGTAAGCAGAGATTGCTTTGTCTCTTACTTAGGAAAGAAATACTCTGTCCCTTTTCGGTATGCCGGTCAGAAAGTTAAGTTGAAAGTGACATTGGACAAACAGTTGGAAATATACGATGCACAAGACCGCATTGCCCAACATCCCATTATGACAGGAAAAGCACATATGCATATTCAGTTGGAGCACTATGAGAAGTCAGAAGAACAACAAAAAGAGCAGAAACAACAGAACTCCCCTGGTTTGCCGACCCCGGATTTCTGTCCTTCTACTCCACAGGTGGAAGCTCGATCTCTAGCCACCTACGCCGCACTCGAGGGGAATGAATCAGAATGAAATCCAGCCTTGAAGAACGACTCATCCAGTTGGGCTGGCATGACACAGCCAGTCAATTGGATGATCTGGTAGAGAATGCTTCTACCCATAATGTATCATATTTTGATTTTCTGCACACGGTTGTTTTACAGGAATGGGAACGTCGAGAATCAGCTAAATTAGAAAATCGAATCAAGCGCGCCAAACTTCCTTATACCAAAACCATTCATGACTTTGATTTTACGTTTCAGCCAAGCATCAATGAGCAACGTGTAAAGGAAACCCTTACCTGCCGGTTTATTGCCAATGGAGAGAATCGTCTTCTTTTAGGGCCACCTGGTGTAGGGAAAACCCATCTCGCCCTCTCTTTTGCCTTAGAAGCTCTGGCAAAGGGACATACCGCCTTGTTTTTGACGGCTGACCAAATGGTGGCAGAATGCCGTAAGGCAGAAACAAAAGGAAGCATTCCTAAATTGGCACAAAAATGGAGCCGTCCAGATTTATTGATTATTGATGAGGTGGGATACTTTCCTTTTGACGAGTTGACGGCAAATGTCTTTTTTCAAGTGGTATCCAAGCGATATGAACATGGAGCGATGATTTTGACCTCGAACAAATCATATATAGAATGGGGCAAAGTGTTTGGGGATGATGTCTTAGCGACTGCCATCTTAGATCGACTCCTTCATCATGCGGTTACCTTCAATATCAAAGGAGATTCGTATCGTTTGAAGGAAAAGAAAAAGGCTGGGATTTATCCAGCAGCGTTATCGAAGTAACGGCATCAGTGGGGAATTTTATTCCGGTGATAGTGGGGAAAACTAAAACGGTATTGACAATTATACAGTTATATCGATAAAACGCGACTATTTTCCCTATTTTCTCTACATTTGAATTTATTATCATTAATAGCAGATAGTTTCAATGGCACGTTTTGTAGTAGTGAACAAATAGTTTTACTAGGTCTAAAGTATGTCATCATTACACATCAAGTTTTGATACTAGGAGGAAAATATCATGAGTGCTTACCGAACTCCTGAAGAAATGTACAAGAAGAGAAAGATTAAGCAGAATATCCTATACGTTTCCCTGATCATTGCAGCAGTAGGAATCATTATTGGACTTCAGTTCCTTTTATATTCCATGTAATAATGAGGATAAAAGAAGGCTATCCCGCTCATCTCATTAAAGGATGATTGCAGGATAGCCTTCTATCTTTCATAGCTGTTCCATGGTTTCTTTATACTTGTTTCTCCACCAATACAGGGTGTTACGGAGACTGTCATCGAACGCACACTGAGTCTTCCAGTCAACTGCTTCCTGAAGTTTCTTGTTGCTCCCTGCAAACCGCTCCACCTCATTCGGCCGGTATTTAGCCGGGGCGACAACGACCTCTATAGATACCGTTGACAGCTCAATCAGCCGCTGCAGAATATCCCCGACCTTCCTGGCCGTTCCTGAGCTGACATTATAAAGGCCGTTCGCTAGTCCCTCCTTCTCAATCAAGAGGGCATACGCACCTACGATGTCCCGCACATCCGTGAAGTCGCGCCAGGCTTCGAGATTGCCGACTGAGATAATCGGCTCCATCTGCCCCGCTTCAATCGCAGCAATCTGGGAGGAGAAATCACTTATGACAAACCCCTTCCTCTGCCTCGGACCGAAATGATTGAACGGCCTGAGATGGATGAGGTTCATTCCATATTTCCGAGCAAGCTGCATCCCCACCTGGCCAGCAATAAACTTGCTTGATGCATACGGATTTTGAGGCTTGCATTCCACCTCTTCATGAAGCAGCTCATGCTCCTTCGCTGCTATGCCATACTCCTCACTGGAACCGACCGTGAAGATTCTCGCCTCAGGTACGGTCTCATAAGCTGCCATAATCAAATCCACGGTACCGACAGCATTCACCTGAAGCGTTGCAGCCGGATCATTCCAAGCATGGGGGACATTACTCTGGCCAGCAAGGTGAAAAATCACATCCGGCTCTGTCTGACGCAGAGCCTCCTTCATCTCATCAATCTGGCCGAGCGGAAATGAACAAGTTTCCACTCCAACTGGAATATTACCCCGTTCATTCCTCACCCCAGCAACGACTTCATGTCCCCGCCCCACGAGCTCACTCACCAGATAGGAGCCAACGAAGGCGTTCGCTCCAGTGACAAGCACCTTCATGCATTCACCTTATGCAAGCCGCGCCTGACCCGCTCCAGGTCTGCCTCCACCATCATCGTAATCAGCTCATTGAGTGAAGTGCTCGCCTCCCAGCCAAGCTTCTCTTTTGCTTTAGCTGGATTACCAAGCAATACATCCACCTCGGCTGGACGGTAGAAAGCTGGGTCAATAACGACATGGTCTTCATAGTTCAACCCGACGTGCTCAAAGGCAATACGGCACATATCACGAACAGTCGTCGTGAGCCCGGTTGCGACGACATAATCATCCGCCTCATCCTGCTGGAGCATGAGCCACATCGCCTCCACATAATCACCGGCAAAGCCCCAATCTCGCTTCGCATCAATATTGCCAAGGCGCAGCCCCTTCTGCTCGCCAAGCTTAATCTTCGCGACCGCATCCGTCACTTTCCGTGTCACGAACTCAATTCCGCGCAGCGGGGATTCATGATTAAATAAAATCCCGCTCGACGCATGTATCTCAAAGCTCTCGCGGTAATTGACCGTAATCCAATATCCGTACAGCTTCGCCACCCCATAAGGACTTCTCGGATAAAACGGTGTCTTCTCGGACTGCATTTCCTCCTGGATGAGGCCGAACATTTCACTCGTGGAGGCTTGGTAGAAGCGAATAGACGGGTCGGTGAGCCGAATGGCCTCCAGCAGATTGACCACGCCGACACCCGTCACCTGAGCGGTCAGAACTGGCTGCTCCCAGGAGGTGCCGACAAAGCTCTGGGCTGCGAGATTATACACCTCTGTCGGGCGGGCAACCTGGAGTGCTCTTAGGAGGGAGGAAAGATCCGTCATATCTCCCTCAATCAGCTCCACCTCATCCTTGATTCCTACATACTCCAGCCGCCAAGTTGTACTCGTGCTCCTTCTAGCAATCAGCCCATATACTTTATAGCCCTTTTGCAGAAGAAGCTCCGCCAAATAGGCCCCGTCCTGACCGGTAATCCCTGTGATCAATGCCGTTTTCATCTATACATCTCCCCATTCTTTCGATTATTGTTTCTGAGAAGAATGACCTACGATGCTTTTGTTCTTTTTTAAGAACACCATAATTTAACTATAGTATGCCCCGCGTTAATTAACAATAAAAATTTCCATCCACCCTCCACTTTGTTCTTTAAAAAGAATTCAAACCCGACACGAAAAGAGCGGAAAGCCCCCTTATTCAGGCGCTCCCCGCTCTTCAAAAAATCACTTCACATCATAATAGTCACAATACCAGTCCGCAAACCGTTGCAGCCCATCCTCAATCGACGTGCTTGGCTTAAAGCCAAATGCTTTCTCCAAAGGTTCAGTATCTGCAAAGGTCGCATAGACATCACCTGGCTGCATCGGAAGGAACTCCTTCTTCGCGACAATTTCACGACCAGTTGCCTTACTCAGCACCTTCTCAAGTGTCTCGATGAAATACATCAGCTGCTCGGGGTTGGAGTTGCCGATGTTATACACCTTATGCGGCACCCCATGCTCATCCGCTGAAGGCGGCTGATTAAGCATTCGCTCCATCGATCCGACAATATCATCAATATAGGTGAAGTCCCGCTTCATATCGCCATTGTTAAAGATCTTGATTGGATCACCAGCGAATATTTTCTGTGTGAAGCCATAATACGCCATATCCGGTCGTCCCATTGGACCATACACCGTAAAGAAGCGCAAGCCCGTTGCCGGGATATTATAGAGATTTGAATACGATCTCGCCAATAACTCATTGCTCTTCTTCGTGGCCGCATACAAGGAAACCGGGGTATCCGTCTTATCCTCCACCGAATAAGGCGTCTTCTTATTCGCCCCATAGACTGAGCTGCTGGAGGCATACAAGAGATGCTCAACCGGCGTGTTCCCTTCATCATAGGAATGACGGCAGCACTCAAGGATATTGTAAAACCCAATCAGATTCGATTGGATATAGGCATCTGGATTGGTGATACTATAACGTACCCCTGCCTGCGCAGCCAGATTGACGACAATCTCAGGCTGATACGTTGAAAAAACTTCATCCAATGCCTGTTTATCAGCAAGATCCACCTTCAAGAACGTGAACCCGTCATAATCAGAAAGCAGCTCAAGGCGTTTTTCTTTTAGACAGACATCATAGTAATCATTCATATTGTCGATGCCAACAACACGGCATCCCTTGTCCAATAGGTTCCGAGACAAATAGAATCCAACAAACCCGGTCGCACCGGTAATTAAGTAAGTCTTATGAGGATCTGGTTGTTTATAGCTCATTCTGCACTAGCTCCTTCGCACGGACTCGTTCTGCAGGCTTCCTTCCGATGGAATGGTATTCGACGCCGGCCTGCAGCATCTCCTCTACATAATATGTACGAAATCCCCCGAACACTATAGGCATACCATTCAATATCCAGCCTATTTTCAATGGATGAATCTTCACCTCACCAACACATTAAACATAAGCAAGCCATTGCATCAAAAAACTGCATCAAGGTACATCCCATAGAAAAAGCACCTTTTCCGTGTTGCATCCCTCTGATAAAAATTCGCGAAATTGAAAGTGCAAGTACTGGTCAAATCATAATATGGACAGATGATGTGGCAGGAGTACTAATAACCTTCGTGTTACAGAGAAGAAGTCAATAGAGTAAAAATATCGCGCTACCTTTGACTGGTTCTAACCCAGATAGTTACTGGCTGTTTACAACACTCTCACAATACTTCTTCCTCCTTTCCTGCCCTGTCCCCTCCCCTCATAATAATCTAGAATTTTTTCTATATTGATGAACCCGAACGGAATGGATTGAGGATTATCGTAAAATCGATAACTGCTCCATGGATAATGTTCTGGCTGCTTGACCATCTTCGCGGCAACCGGATTTAAATGAATATACCGGCTAATCTCAAGCATTCCCTCTTTATCCTCAATCAGTTTGTCGTAAAATCGTTTTTCAAAGACATGCCCGGTAAGACGGTATTTTGTATTATAGTAGTTGGCATAGCGCTTATTAATAAGTGCCATCAGTTTTGAAAGCGGTGTATCCTTGCTGCATATTTGTAGATGGAAATGGTTCGTCATGAAGCAATAAGACGCCATTTCAAAAGGATACTTTGCATAAAGTTGCTCGAGGATATGGATAAAGGCTTCAAAATCTGCTGCGTTTCGAAAGAGGGGATCTCGTCGGTTTCCGCGGCAAACGACATGGTAATATCGATTGGGAAGGAAAATTCGTTTTGGTCTTCCCATTATGTTTGTCTCGCCACATTCTGCTGTTTTTGAATACTCCAACGTCTTAAACGAAATGCCTCCCAAAGAGAACTGTCCGTAATCTCCTTTTCTCCTGCTAAATCAGAAATTGTTCTCGCAAGGCGAATGATTTTGATTTGAACACGATTACTCCAATTTTGCTTTGCTGTTATCTTTGTTAACATCCGTTGCTGCTCCATTGTAAGAGGACTCCTGTCTGTCAGCCATTCCAGCGGAACCTTTGCATTGGACACTTCTTTCTGATAACGATCATACTGGATGCTGCGTGCCTTCTCTACCCTGTCACGAATATCATCAGAGGTTTCCTGCCGCTTTACTGGCTGATCGAAATTAATAGACTGTAAAGAGAGCAATATATCCATTCTGTCATAAATAGGGCCAGATAAACGATTGCGATAAGAAAGAATTTGTTTTTCTGAGCACGTACAGTATTGATGATTAGAGCCTATATATCCGCATGGACATGGATTCATGGCGCCAATTAATAGAAACGAGGAGGGATAAGTCACAGTGGAATGAACCCTGCTAATGGTCACACTCCCTGTTTCAAGCGGTTGACGAAGCATATCTAACGTCTTTTTGGTAAACTCAGCCATTTCATCAAGGAACAAAACACCTCGATGGGCAAGCGAAATTTCCCCTGGCCTTGGCGTAGAACCACCTCCAATAACTGCAACTGCGGATGCTGAATGATGCGGGTGGCGAAAAGGGACATGATGGTGATATTCTCGTTTCTCTCCCGCTAATTGATAGAGACTCATCACCTCCAGCTGCGCTTTATTCGTCAATGGCGGAAGAATGGATGGAAAGGTTTCAGCAAGCAGGCTTTTTCCACATCCCGGCGGACCGCTCATTAATACATTATGTTCCCCCGCAGCTGCAATCTCCAGCGCTCGCTTAGCATACTCATGACCAATCACATGACGGAAGTCTTTTGGGTAAGGGGCAACATTCAGATGAGTTGACTCAGATTCCAAGGTAGGATAAAGCGAAAGGCTACTCTGCCCACCAAGGTGGTTGACAACCTCCTCAATATGCTGAACAACCACGCAATCTAGCCCTTCCAACATATGAATCGGGATAAGAGGATCATGAGGGAAATAGATTTGCTTGATCCCAAGCTTCTTAGCCGAAATAAGCGCCGGTAACATCCCATCCGCTTTTACTATCGTCCCATCAAGCGACAAAGCACCAATAAAAGCTGTATCCTCTGGAATCTCGCATTTAATCACATCGAGTTCCTTTAAGGCAGCAATCCCAATGGCTAAATCAAATAGCGGACCATTTTTCTTCTGCTCGGATGGAGATAAATTAACGACCACCTTCTGGTCTGTCACATCAGCGCCAAAATGACTCAATGCCGCGATCACCCGCTCACGAGATTCTTTCACTGATGCATCCGGCAAACCCACAATAATCATCGACTCCGTCCCAGGGGAGATCCGAACCTCCACCTGCACACGATATCCCTCAAGCCCCTTCAGACCAATACTGGATACCTTAACAGTCACAAAAAAACCTCCAAGCAATATTTAATTTTGAAAACTAAATGATATGAAAGATTGGTGTAACACTGTAGGTAATAAAAGAGGAAGCAAAATAGAAGAAGTAAATTGAAGAAATCAGAAAATGAAACCAAGGAATAAGGAAGCTATGCTTATACATTCAACATAAAAGCGCAAACTCCTTCAAAACCCCAAATAATTTTTACCACAACGAAAAAGGCTCCTTACACAAAAGAAGCCTACACTCAAAAATAAAGCTCTGCCACCACCACTATGGAATATTCCGTGAAACAAGAAAAATCGGGTGGTGACAGGCTCCTTTTCTTTTGAAAAAACATTTGTAAGATGTATTATTCATACCGAAATTGATGAATTTCTCTGCATAACACAATAAATATATACCTACAACAAAGCAATAAGAAACTTTATCTCTTAAACAGAATATAATAGTATTTCAAGTTATTCCTATACATTACTAAAATATAGCATAATAGGATTAAACCAATTATAATATTGTAATAGCCGAATAAGTTTAATGATCTTATTAATGCATATATTATGAGAAGCATTAAAGAGGTGTGTAGCTTAATTTGATTATACTCAACATTAAATAGCATCGAAGAAGCCATTATTTTAACAGTCGTAAATACATATCTCGCAAATAATAGTGTTAGAGCAGCGCCACTAATCCCCATTCTTGGCACCAAAATACAACTTAAAAATATACTTATTACTAGTGATATTCCTCCTGCAACCATGTTCCACTTAGTCTTTCCAGAGAATATGATTCCTACTGACATTGTTTCAGACAAAATAGATAACAAAGGAATAATAAGGAAGAAAGGGATTACTTTTATCGCACTATGATATTCTTCCCCAAGAAATAAAACAAGTATATCACTTAAACTTATTAATACAGTACCTAATATAAGTACAGTGGTTGCTACTAATTGACTCGCATTTTTAAAGAAAGACCTATTATCCTTATTATTATTATAAATTTTCAGTGCCATAGGAGTCCAAAAATTTACATATCCAGAGTATAAAATATTGATCATAGTAATATAAACTGTTGCAGCGGTATAAATACCCAGACTTTCAATTGACAGAAAATATCTTATAGTATATTTATCTACAAAAAACAATAAACTTTCTGATAATGCTGCAATTGCAAAAGGAAATCCATATGCAACAAGGTGTTTACCTTTTAATTTTCGGTTACCTTTCAAAAAAATGCCGACCCAAACTTTTCTAGTCAATAATATGCCAACAATAACTTGAGTTCCCAAGGAGAAGACATACGATACTAGTAAAGCAGTAACTGTATAATTGTTTAAGATAAACAATTGAATAAGAACAATTAAAAAAAATATAAGCCTTTCAAAAAACACTAAACTTGAATATAATATAGCTTTATTCTCCATTCGAACAACAACAAGCATAAACCTTCCTACGATAATAAAGAAGGTTCCGATAATAAACAATACTAAATTGAATGGATTTTTTTCTCCGAATATATACAACGAAAGGCTATCCCAAAAAGGAATAGCACTTATAAGAATAATTATATATATACATATTATCGGTACAACACATTTTCTTAATAATGTACCCAAATTATCCCTTTCTTCATAGTAATATCGAATTAAAGCTTGGTCTAGTCCAAGTGGGAAGGCAATTAAGATTATATTGAAAACTGCCAATATTAGACCATATATCCCATACTCTTCAGGAATGATTGATCTTGTAATAATCGGTATACTAATAAATGATAATAGTGCACCAAAAATCCCTCCTGCGGAAAATCCAAATAACCTTTTTATTAATGATTTACCATCAATAGACATAGCTCCTCCTAATCAATTCCCTTAGTTGAATATGATGGGTAACCATAAAGAATATAATTATATAACTTCAACTTATTAAGTTTATTCTTCGTCAGATTATCAGCTTCTATCGCAGCATATAGCTCCTCTAAATATACCTTCCGAGAAATAGGAATTGTTCTACATATAATAGCACGTTTTATTCTTCCCGCTAATCTTCTACTATTATGAAGTATATTATGAGTTGTATTTGACACCTTAAACATACGGTAATCTTTTAAACACAACGAAGTAAATCTTAAGAATTCAGTTAATAGGTAATTGACTTCAATATCTTCATACTCATTATTTCCCCAGGCCTTTATAGAGTAACAAAGGTTTTGAAACTTGTGGAAATTTTCCTCTTCAATTGATATCCTCTCATTTATAGAATTAAATAATTCGAGTCGATTTTCAAATCCCGATTCTAATCTGCCCTTACTAATTAAATAAATTGTCAATAGATCAAGTCCATTACGTGCAATTATATATCGCATAATTTGATCACTACTTAAGGAATCCGAAACTTTTTTATCTATACCATAATAAATGATAGAGAACATTCTATGATTAAAAATATCAAATACATCACTAAAATTTATATTATTAATAGTTACTGTAGGTAAAAGGGAAGTAATATCCTCTTCACCATAAATGACTCTACCATTGACTTTTGTTTCAAAAATAAATAGTTTCTTTTCTAACTTTTTTAAGTGTCTCTTAGGAACCACACTAAAATCAATATGGAAGAAGGGATTTGAAACGGAGATTGCCGTTTCATTATAATCTTCTATCATTTGGTGAATTTCCATTGAATTATTACTATCTTCAATCACTACAACATATTCAATATCACTAATAAGCTCCAATGTTTCATCAATTACAGTCCAACTACCCTCACCTCTTGAGAGACTTCCCGTTAGTATAATTGATATTTCGGTACTATATTCACTATTTTTTATTATTCTAATTAATTCTTCAAAATAATTTTCAACAATTGCATCCGCTTTTTTGTTACTGTATATGAAATAGTTCATTTATCTTTCCTCGATATATATTGAATAAAACTGAAAAACTCCTCGTAATTATAATCATTTTTTAATTTTAAGTCTGATATAACAACACCATCTTGATCTATAGCTCCTGGCCAATATCCATGCATTCCCAGAGCTTTTGTTCTTAATCCTACACCAAAATAATTAGGACTAAAAGTATATCCTTCTTTTAATATAAATATTAATTGACCAAACTTATTAGAGGTAACTTTATATCGTATTCTTTCATTTTCTGACATTATATGACCATACTCTTTACTTTCAAGATAACTCGCAATATCATTTTTAAGTTGTTCATTCCATGTCCAAACTCTTAGTATGGCAGAATCACAAAACGCAACATATTTACCCTTTTTTTGCCTCCCAAATTTATCTTCTAAATTATGGGAAACATTTTCTTTGACATTTGACATGCCATGATCTGATACAATTACAACATTGTTATCATGCCACTTTTCTTTATACTTATTCATTAAAGATATAATTTGAACTAAATGTTCGTCAATTACTCTATCATACTCAGGACCTCTCCCTAGTAAATGTCCATATTTATCACAAAAACTAAAAGATACCATAATGTTTTCTGTTTCTTCTATTAAAGAACTCATTTTTTCCATCATTTCTTCGAATGAATATTTAAATTCATCCTCCAATAAAAACTTATATCCAGCAAATATATCAATATCTTTAATATAGTCAGTCTTAGAAAGGAGATATTTTGCTTCTTCACTAAATAAACTTCTAATATGCGATGGAATATTGGCCAATTTTGGTCCTGGAATAACTCTATCTACAATTTTTTTTGAAATTACACCCGCTAGCGGTAAGACCTCAAAAGGTCTTAGTATTTTAGACATTATTTTTATCTTCGAACCATTTTCTTGAGAATATCCCCAATCAGTAAAAAAACCTACATCATCAGGATATTTTCCAGCAAAAAGCTGCCAGTGTAAATTTGAACTATATCCAACATTTGGTGTTAGCTTTGCGAAATTATATTTTGATTTTAAAATATTTTCATTCCCCTGAATAAATGTATATGGAAGTGCGTCTATAAATACTACTAGTGCCAAAATAAATGTGCTCCTCTCAATTAATTAGAATCAAGTTTAATAAGAATAATAAAACATACATTAATAGAACCGTAATAATAAACAGAATTTTCCTTTTATCTTTAAGAGTTGACAAATATGCAGATGAACAAATTATTATAAAAAAATGTAGAAAATAAAAATGCCTCGGTACATTAATTACAGTTGCAGCAGAGAAAAGGTGCAGTAGTAATAAAGGATAAAGAATGATTTTTTGGAGTTTATTTTTTTTAAAGGTAAACCAATAAATTAAAAAAGCAGGTAAAATAAATACGCTTAGGTAATTGAGTAAACTTAAAACATCACTCCACTTATTAACATTAAAATCAAAATTCAACGGTAAAATTACTGACAGAGCCCAAGCAAATGGCAATTTATATAGTTGGAAAATATTATCAACTCTAAAAAAAGATATTGGTCCTTGATAGTCTCTAGCGTAATCGCTATAGATTTCAATTTTATTTAGAAATCCAGAATAGTTACTGAATAGTAGGAGCATCATTATAATTCCAATAACAACAATAGTAATAATCCATCTTATGATTTTTATGTTTTTGGTATTTTTCTGTTCCCTATTGATTAGGGCTAAAATAAATATTCCAATTAAGAGTTCACCTACACCAAATCTTATCCAATGCATCAATATAATGGGAATTACCAATTTGAGTACTGAGTACTTTTTATATTTATAAAATTTTATAATTTGAACTAAACTTAATGTTATTAACAACATTAATAATGAGTCTTTAAATAAAAATGACGAAAATATAATATAATATGGTATGCAACAATAAAGAAAAGCAGATATTTTAGCGACTTTTTCATTAAACAGTTCTTTAGCAAGAAAATAAATAGGAAAAATTGTAAACGAAGCTATCAGTATATTAAATAATCTTAAAACAATCACTGAATTGAATAAATAGTAAATCACTGCATTGATTCTAAAATATAAAGCTGCTGCAGTAACACCACCAAATTTAATATCCGTAGTTTGGAAGGCATCCAAATCAAGAATATTATTAGCTATTTCAGTATATGTTTTTGCATAGTCCTCGTACCTTAAATCATCAGAATATAGATGCATATCAAAATAATTTGGTTCAGATAGCACTATCAACAAAAAAAATACCCTCAATAATATAGCTATTAAAAAGTATATATATATCTTATCATTACTCAAAATACGCCCTATTATACTTTTAGATATATAATTATTAATGACCTACTCACCTTCCTTCAGCCTACCTAAAACAAAACTTAAATAAATCTAATATCTAGTTACACATTATCTACATAAGGTCTGATCGTATTGACCCCCTACGATTCCTTGATAATCATAAAAAAGAAAGTTAGACTTTTATGTTTTTATAATCGTCATATATCTATTGTTTTCCGAAGACCTACATTGTTAAAAAACTTGTCCATTTTTTCATTTTTAGCATCAAAGGAAAAGTACTTTGAAATTTTTATAGGATTCTGTTTTTTACACAGTTCAACCTCATCAAAATATTTATCTATTATTTCTTTAAGTTTTCTATATAAATCTTCCGAACTACCTCGTTCAAATAAGTACTTATTTTCAAGCATTTCAATATTGCCATCAACATTACTTCCTATAACTATCTTCCCACAACCCATAGCTTCTAATACTGTAGTTGGCAAAGGATCCTTTAAGCTAGGTACAACTAATATATCTATAGAATCATAAAATTCCCTCATCTTCTCCCTTGGATAATTACAGTATTCAACATTTTTTCCTTCCAATATCCCCTTTATATCATTGAGATAGTTTTTTTCAGATAAATGATATGAAATACGTAATTTTGTATTGGGATTATCTTGATTCAATTTAGAAAAAGCCTTTGCTAGAAATACAACTCCCTTTCTTTCTATAATATTCCCTGCATATCCTATAACAATATTTTTAGTTGCATCATTTCTATCCCTACTACTAGGAAAGAACTTTTTCACATCTATTCCGTTATATATAACGTTAACATCATTTTTGTCTAATCCTGCATATTTTATCAATTCATCTTTACATGCTTGAGAAACTGTTATTGTGGGATATCCAATACACAATCTTTTAACAAGAGGGGTAAATGAACAAGATGTCATCATGTCATGAATATGCAAGACCACTGGTATATCTATTTTTCTTATTTTTCCTAGTAACGTAATCCCCAGACAAGATATTGTATTATTACAATATATTAAATCGATATTATTCTGTCCTATTTTTTTAATAATTTTATTAAGAAAGAATGCTTCTTTTACTATCACATTTAAATTATCAATCCTAGATTTAAATTTTGAATTTCCTTTTTTCATATAATAAGGTGAGTAAAATGTGTCTATAAAGCCAAATTCACTATAGAACTTTTTAACTTCTGGTGTATCAGGCGCACAAAGATAATATCTGTGTTTTGAATTTTGAACAAAATCTTTTGTTACAATTTCTGCTCCGCTTATAGCTGCACTACTACTTATAAGTAAAATATTCTTCAATAAGAGAACATCCTTTCATAAAATAAATATTAATAACAGGAACTTACCCCATTTTTTATGGTTTTACGAGATAACCTCTAATGTAAATATGATTTATAAGAGTACTTCATTGATTAAATTTCTATTTTTTATCTTAATACTATCTTCCTTTACATCATTATAAATCTGTTTACTTAATATATTTTTCATAATTTGTGCTAATTGATCACTATCAAACGGATCAAAAAAGTATTTATTTTCATATTCACCTAATATTTCATGAGAAAATTGAGAGTCTGAAGCAATAACTATAGTATTATGACTTTTAGCCTCTAGAATAGGTAAGCCAAAAGTTTCAATATATGAAGGAAAAATTAATATAGATTTGGAATAATAGTCATATACTTTATCTCTAGTTATATCTCCAATAAACTCTATAGGTAATTGATTATCTCTTATAATTTTTTTTAAGTTTAGTATATTATTATTCTCATTTCCCTTTAAAGTAAATATAACTTTAAATCCTTTATAATCTTGATCAGATAATTTTTGACAAGCTTCTACAATTATTTTATGATTTTTATAAATTACTGGACTTGCAGGATAAAAAAAGGTTGAAAATGATTCTTTAGTAGGTATAAATTTTCTGTTTATATGGATATTTGTTTTAGGTGGAACAACACTAATTTTCGAATCTTGTTTATCAACTAACTCACTACATGCATTTTTCATCCATTCTGTCTGAACAACTACTTTACTTGCCTTCTTGATAGATTTAAAAATTTTCCTGCTAAGTATATTTTGGTAAACCCAAAAAAGCTTATTTTCTTTAAATGTAAATTTATATTTAACAAATGGCAGCGGCTGATGTATATATAGTATTTGCCTTACATCAGTATTAGGAATGATTACATTTTGTAAGGATAAAATTCTATCTATCTTATATTTTTTTACCAACTTTGGGGCTACAAAATTATCAAAGTATAACCTGTGAAACCAGCTTTTTTTTACCCATGGAAATTTCAAAACTCTTATATTTTCGATTTCATATAATTGAGGCTTGCTTATTACAAATATCCAATTAATGTTTTTATTATTATACTGTTTTACCTCATTGTAAAAATCATTCAAAATTGATAATGCTCCACCAGTTTCGGCTGGCACATCAAATACCATAATGTTCATAAATGTTTCTCCCATACAACTCTATTCACGTAATCAGTATATGACAAAATAATTCTAACTACTTTATCCGATACATTGGGCATACTATAATCTCTAACAATCCTTAATGTACCCTTTTCTTGTCTTTCTAGCACAACTAATCCTTGTAATATTCTTTCCTTATTCAAACCTACCATCATAACAGCTGCCTCTTCCATAGCTTCAGGTCTCTCATGCGCTTGCCTGATATTAAGTGCCTTAAAACCTAGAATAGACGATTCTTCACTAATTGTCCCGCTATCACTAAGAACTGCTTTTGCATTAATTTGTAGTTTCACATAATCATTAAAGCCTACAGGTTTCATTATTTTCACTAATGGATTAAACCTAATCCCTTTGGAATCAATCATTTTTTGTGTTCTAGGGTGTGCACTCACAATTACTGGCAAGTTATATTTTTCAGCAACTGCATTCAAACTATCTACTAAGTTAAGGAAATTTGTGTCTGAATTGATATTTTCCTCCCTATGAGCAGATACTACAAAGTATTCTCCTTCTAACAGCTCAAGCCTATCTAAAACATTAGAATTCATAATATCATCTTTTCTTGAATTTAAAACTTCAAACATTGGACTACCAGTTTTAATAATCCGATCTGAAGGAAATCCTTCTCTAAGAAGATATTCTCTAGCAATATCGCTGTACGTTAGATTAATATCTGCTGTATGATCAACGATTTTGCGATTTGTTTCTTCAGGTACCCTCTGATCAAAACATCTATTACCTGCTTCCATATGAAATATTGGGATATGCCTTCTTTTAGCTGCAATTGCGGTTAAACAACTATTTGTATCACCTAATACTAAAAGTGCGTCTGGTTGTTCCGCTTCTAATATCGGGTCAATCTTAATAAGTATATTCCCAATTGTCTCTACTGCTGTACCTATTGCTGCATTCAAAAAATAATCAGGTTTTCTTAATTTAAAGTCATTAAAAAATACTTCATTTAATTCATAATCATAATTTTGCCCCGTGTGTACCAAAACATGATTAATGGCTTCTGACTGTTCTAATTTATTCATAACTGCAGATAATCTAATAATTTCCGGCCTTGTTCCAACTACTGTCATAACTTTTAACTTCTTCATATTAAACCTCCACAAAATAGGTATCTGGATGTTCAGAATCAAACAATTCATTTGCCCACATCACAGTTACCATATCTGTTGTTCCTAAATTTTCGATGTTATGCGTATATCCCACTGGGATATCAATCACTTCTAATTTGTTTCCATTAACAAAATACTCTATTACATCGTCAGTATCAATTTTTCTAAAACGAATAACACCTTCTCCACTAACAACAAGAAATTTCTCATTCTTAGTATGGTGCCAATGGTTTCCCTTTGTAATACCAGGTTTAGATATATTAATAGAGACCTGCCCACGATCTGGCGTTTTAATAAATTCTGTGAAAGAACCCCTATCATCAATATTCATCTTTAATGGATAGGCAAATTGATCTTCTGGCAAATAACTTAGGTACGTACTGTATAATTTTTTTATAAATTCATTACCTAAATCTGGAACCAAACGTTCATCCCTGCTTCTTTTGAATGACTGAATCAAATGAACTATCGTGCCTAGTATTTCTTTATGTTTCACTGGGACTTCATAAAATTGCCCGCTCTTTGTTCCCTCTGTCAATGCATATATTAACTCATCTACTACGTCGTCAATATAAACTAATTCTAACTCTACCTTCGGGTTATTAACCGTAATAGGTAAGTCGCGGGAAATGTTATAGCAAAACGTTGCAATTGCACTATTGTAATTTGGACGACACCATTTTCCAAAGACATTAGGGAAACGGTAAACTTTTACCTCTGCCCCTGTTTCTTTAGCATAATCAAATAATAAATCCTCTCCCGCCTTCTTACTCTCACCGTATGGGTTAGAGAGAGAAGCCTGAGTAGAAGATGACATCATAACAGTACAAGTATTTTTATACTTTTTTAAGGTATCTAGTAAAGTAGATGTAAAGCCATAATTACCTTCTCTGAATTCAGAAACATCAATAGGCCGATTTACTCCGGCTAGGTGGAAGACAAAGTCAGCCTTCTCGCAGTATTCTTCAAAGAGATGTGACTCAGTATCACGTTCTACTTCAAAGATATTACGGTATCCACGATTTTTTAGTTCAATGACTAAGTTCTTACCTATAAAACCCCTAGCACCAGTTACTAGTATATTCATCGTGCTTTCCATTTTTCTAGCTCCTTACGAACATACTCTAATTGCATTAATTTCACCTTAATCTGCTCTACTGATAGACGCTCGGTATTATTTGAATTATATTCGTCCTGAATGGAAAGCTGATGATCTCCTTCAACAAAATACTTATCATAGTTTAAATCACGGTTATCAGAAGGAACTCGGTAAAATCCTCCCATATCGGTAGAAACAATTTTTTCTTCACGAGTAAGTAACGTCTCGAATGATTTTTCACCATGTCTAGTGCCAATTACTTTTATCTCATTATTTACTTCGAATAATTCTTTTAATGCCTGTGCTAAGTCCCCGACAGTTGAAGCCGGAGACTTTTGAACCATGATATCTCCTGCCTGAGCATTTTGAAATGCAAAGATAACTAGTTCAACTGCTTCTTCTAAACTCATTAAGAAACGAGTCATAGTGGGATCAGTTACCGTTAAAGGTTGTCCATTTTTTATCTGCTCTATAAATAAAGGGATAACTGATCCGCGTGAAGCCATTACATTACCATAGCGTGTTCCACAAATTAATGTTTGATCAGGATTTACCGTTTTAGCTTTTGCTACAAACACCTTTTCCATCATGGCTTTGGATATACCCATTGCATTAATTGGATAGGCAGCTTTGTCAGTCGACAGACAAATAACTTTCTTTACTCCACATTCAATAGCTGCTGTTACCACATTATCAGTACCGATAATATTCGTTTTTACTGCTTCCATAGGGAAAAATTCGCAAGATGGGACTTGCTTAAGTGCTGCTGCATGGAAAATGTAATCTACGCCATACATTGCATTTTTTACACTTGCTATGTCTCTTACATCTCCAATATAGAATTTAAGTTTGTCATTTTTATATAGCTTTCGCATATCATCTTGTTTTTTTTCATCTCGAGAAAAAATACGAATTTCTTTGATATCCGTATCTAAAAATCTTTTCATAACTGCGTTTCCAAATGAACCCGTACCACCTGTTATTAACAAGGTTTTATTCTTAAACATACACTTACCTCTTTTCAAATCTAATTAAAATGACTCATTATAATTTCATATGAATGTCTACTCGTATAATTATTTTCTAGGTATAATCTAGCGTTAACGCCCATTTGTTTTCTCAAGCCTTCATCACATAGCTGCTGTAACCTTTTATTAAATTCATCAACAGTATCACTCTCACACCAAAATCCAAATCCACCTTCTTCAATAACCTGGCCGATATCAGTATTTTTATCTGTTGCTGCTAATACAGGCATTGATGCTTGCATATATGACAGAAGTCTGGAAGGGAAATTTGGTATAGTGAATCGTTTATCTAAAAAAATCAAACCGACATCACACGAATTAGCTAAAATTTCATAATCCTGTTTTGGTAATTGAGAAAACAGCTGTGCATTGTTTAGATTTTCACTTTCAAAAAAAACTTTAAGTTTATTAAACTCTGTTCCTGATCCTGCTATAACAAAATAAACCTTCTCATTATGCTTATTAGTTCTTAAACATTCAATTAAGAAATCAATACCTTGTGGCTTTCCAAGGTTTCCACCGTAAATCAAAACTATACGATCAAGCGGTATGTTATATTTATCCTTTATCTTTAGAATTCTTTGTTCGTCTTTATTAATGATCAAAGGTTCAATACTATTTGGACAAATTTCTATGTTATCTGGGGAAATTTCAGGATTATGTTTTAGTAGAAAATCAACATTTGCCTGTGACATACAACCAATATAATCTGATATTTTATACAACTTCTTTTCCTTAGATTTAAAGTACTTATATAAGATACCTTTAATTCCTTTGTTAGAAATCATCCCAAGATCTATTGCATTTTGTGGGAATATATCTTTTAACAGCAAATAAGTCTTTGCATTATCTCTTTTTTTCACATATTCAACCGCATTTTGCAATGTTATAGGCGGTGTAGAATAGATAACCAAGTCAAACTTTACATCAGAAAAGTATTCCTTAATCCCTTGTTTAAACTTAGACTCTAGCGTTAGCGTTGAGATACCTTTTTCTATTAGGTTAGTTTTTTGAATATTACCTATCTGTAATTTAAGAATTTTATATTTTTCATTTTCAATTAATTTGGTTGGTTGTTGTTTTCTTTTTTCAGTCGGTGAAATAATATGCACCTTATGATTGCCCTTAATAAACTCTCTCATCAAGTCAGTATATATACCATTTTCATCTACTGTAGTGAAATCTAACAATGTTAAAAATAAGATGTTCATCTTCTTAAATTCTCCTTGCTGGAACGCCGATATAAGTTCCAGGCTCAGTAATATCCTTTATAACAACAGCACCAGCACCAATTTTGCATCGGCTTGTAATAGTAATATTATTGATAACAGTACTCCCTATACCAATCCAAGAATCTCGTCCTATTTTTACTGCACCTGCCAAATGAACTCCTGGTGAAATATGAACATAATCTTCAATAATAGTGTCATGGTCAATTGACGATCCTGTATTAACAATGCAACCCTGTCCAATTTCCGTACAACAATTAATAACTGCACCTGCCATTACGGTTGTCCCTTCACCTAATTTCACTTGTGTTCCAATAACCGCATTAGGATGGACTATAATTGGAATACTAGCACCGCTTGCAACAAGAATTTCTTGAATCTTTCTCCTTGTTCCGTTATTTCCCAATCCAACAAATATATCAAAATCTTTTACATACGTTAATATATCCTTTGTAGTACCAATGACCTCTATACCCATTGAAGCTTTAATGTTTAAATCATCATCCAAAAAGGCAATTGTCTTCCACTTATTCATTTTTAATGCAATATCCGCAACGACTCTTCCATGACCACTAGCACCGATTATAAGAAGTTTATCTTTCATCATTAACACTTTCCTTTTTTTCTTCCCTTAAAGGGCTCCATGGTTACTGCTGTCTCTGAATTAATTCCTTCTCTAACAAAAACCTTTTTTATAGTCAAAAAGATTATCTTCCAATCCCCAATGAAGCTAACATTCTCCACATATTCAACATCAAGATTGAACTTATCTTCCCAACTAATTGCATTTCTTCCGTTTGCCTGCGCCAACCCTGATAACCCTGGTCTTACCTCATGACGACGTTTTTGATGTTCGTTATAAAGAGGAAGATACTGCACCAATAATGGTCTTGGACCTATAATAGACATGTCACCTTTTAGGATATTTATAAGTTCTGGTAGCTCATCAAGTGAAGTGGATCGTAGAAACTTTCCAAACTTAGTTAGCCGAACATCGTCAGGGAGCAAAGCACCACTATCATCTTTCTCATCCGTCATTGACCTAAACTTATACATCATAAAAATCTTTTCATTAAGACCTGGTCGTTCTTGTTTAAAAAGTATTGGACTGCCTAGTTTCGTTCTTACTAGGATTGCTACTATTATAAACACGGGACTTAGAACAATAATAGCAATCAAAGAAAGAATGAAATCCATCGGCCTTTTAACATACCTTCTATAAATGCCACCTTTTAAATCATTCATTACCTTTCCCACAACCTCTTAATAATCGTACAAACTCTATTTAAATCCTCATCCGTCATCTTCGTATCAGAAGGCAAACAAACACCATTCTCAAATAATTTCTCTGATACATCAGTCCCCACAAAATCATACTTCTCAAAGAACGGCTGTAAGTGCATTGGTTTCCAAACTGGTCGCGATTCGATATTCTCAGCTTCTAATGCTTCAAATATATCAATTGGTCTTACTTTCCCAGTCAATGTCATCGAACTCAACCAATAATTAGGGTAGTCCCATTCATTACTTGGCATGAACTCAATACCTTCCAGTTCACCAAGCTCTCTTTTATAAAATTCATAGATATACCTTTTCTTCTCAACTCGTTGATCCAATACCTTAAGCTGTCCTCTGCCAATTCCAGCAACGACATTACTCATCCGGTAATTAAACCCTAATTCACTATGCTGATAATGTCTTGCTTGATCTCTAGATTGTGTAGACCAAAATCTAGCCTTAGCAATTCGCTCTTCATTATTAGAAACCAGCATTCCACCACCTGAAGTCGTGATAATCTTATTTCCATTAAAGGAGAAGATTCCATAATCGCCAAATGTTCCAGTCTGCTTACCTTTGTAATAGGTACCCAAGGATTCAGCAGCATCTTCTATTACCACTACATTGTACTTCTTACAGATCTCCATAATCTTGTCCATATCTGCAGATAAACCATATAAATGAACAACGATTACTGCCTTAACCTCTGGATACTTTTCAAAAGCCTCTTCTAATGCCTTAGGGCACATATTCCAAGTCTCATAATCACTATCGATGAATACAGGAATCGCATTTTGGTAAATAATTGGGTTAGCCGTTGCAGAGAAAGTAAGTGTTGGACAGAAAACTATATCCCCTTCTCCCACACCTGCTGCTTTAAGGGCCAAATGAATGGCAGCTGTTCCTGAAGAAAGCGCCGCTGCAGCCTTTGAACCGACCTTTTCGGCCAATTCTCTTTCAAATCTATTTACATTCTCACCAAGAGGGGCAATCCAATTGGTATCAAAGGCTTCTTGTACATATAGCATTTCATAACCTTCATCACTCATATGAGGTGAAGAAAGGAAAATTCTTTTTTTCTCTTTTATCGACTGCATTATAAGACTTCCTTCCGTTATTATACTTAGTAAACTAGGACTTAATTGGAATCTATTATTCTCATTCCAATCAACTGCTCACCTACTAAATCAACATATCTAATCCTTACATCTTAACTTCTATCCAACCTATTAAGTTCAAAAGGGAATTGGCTCAGGATTTTAAGGGTTGAGTTTGCAGCTCTTTCAATTAGTGATTAACAGACTGGTAAACCAGTAAAAGTTGGTGGTGAATTTTTTAAATATCACCACCAAGCTTTCACGTCTAAGGTATTAATTTTAAGGGTAAGTCCGCTATATTATTGGATTCAGACTCTACATATATCCCTCCTAACTAACCACCATCGATTGCTTCTCACCAAACTTCATATTAGCAACCCCAACCAACGTCTCTTTCAATTGAACATATTCCATATCAGGTAGAGCCTCAATCACCCCATAAAGCTCCCGCTTCTCCATAGGCACAGCCTTCCCAATAAAGATCTTCGGAAACACATGATCCTTCTGAACTTCATTATCATTAAGAAGCTCTTCATACATCTTCTCACCAGGTCTTAGGCCCGAATACTCAATCCCAATCTCATCAACCGTATAACCAGAAAGAGTAATAAGATTCCTCGCCAAATCAACAATCTTAACCGGTTCTCCCATATCCAGAACAAACACTTCTCCACCGCGAGCCAACGCCCCCGCCTGTATCACAAGCCGTGAGGCCTCTGGAATCGTCATGAAATATCTCGTAATATCCGGATGGGTAACCGTTATCGGACCTCCAGCTTGAATCTGTTTCTTAAACAATGGAATAACACTCCCGCGGCTGCCCAGCACATTCCCAAAACGTACTGCAACAAATCTTGTCTTGCTTTCCTTAGCCAAGTTCTGAATAATCATCTCAGCAAACCGCTTTGTTGCCCCCATCACATTCGGCGGATTCACGGCCTTATCAGTGGATATCAACACAAAAGCGCCAACACCAAATGTATCTGCTGCTTCCGCGACATTTCGTGTACCAAAAATATTATTCTTCACAGCTTCTCTTGGGTTATATTCCATTAGAGGAACATGCTTATGGGCTGCCGCGTGATAAACCACATCTGGCTGATATTGTTCCATCACGTTAAATATCCTTGCACGATCTTGGACATCAGCAATCACAGGAATGATTTCAATGCTTTCTCCATATCGATTACGCAATTCCATATCAATTAAATAAATGCTGTTCTCGCCATGTCCTAAAAGAATCAATCGTCCTGGCTTGAAACGACAAATCTGTCGGCAAATTTCTGATCCAATTGATCCACCCGCACCTGTGACCAAAATGGTTTTTCCTTCTACCTCTTCTGAGATGCTGTCAATATCGAGTCTATTCGGCTCACGGCCGAGTAAGTCTTCTACTTCAACATCCCTGAACTGTGTGACAGGTACATCGCCCGATATGATTTCATCGATGCGCGGCATGATTTGCACCTTTGCTGCCGTTTTTGAGCATTCCTCGTAAATTCGTTTTACTTGGCTCTTCTTAAGGGACGGTATCGCAATGATGATCGTTTCAATTTCATATAATGTAACAGCAGCAGGGATATAGGTTGTATCGCCCACTACATTAAGGCCATGGATTTGCAGCTTTTGTTTATTGCAATCATCATCTATGAAGGCTACAGGCAATAATTCGCCATCTGCCTTATTAAGCAAATGTCTCGCAAGCATCGTCCCAGCTGCACCAGCGCCAATGATTAATGTTTTTTTCTTATTGCATTGCTGTTTCTTAATCATTTGATTCCTTACCATTCTCCATGAGAAGCGAGAACCGCCAATAAATAAGACAAGAATCATCGCTGAGATTGTCAATGCTCGTACATAAATATCCTGAAAAAAGATCAATTGAATGATAGCAGTCGTGACAATTGTTAGTAATACAGCCTTGAAAATCGCAATTAATTCACTGACACTCGCATACTCCCATACCTTGTTATAAAGCTTATAAATGAGTGCATAGAGGTGATAGCTAGCGAGTAGGGCAATCGCCGTAATGGACAAGGTCCCCATCTGAAAGATGCTCATATATGGATGGAGGATTAAATAACTGAAGTAAATCGCCGATAAAACAATGGCAGAATCAATTAGAATCAGGGTAGTTAACCGTTTTCGGTATGACACGCATTTCTCTCCTCCCAAAAAAGGACCCGGCATTAACCAGGTCTACATTTTCTTATTTATTTGTCGTAGACATTCGTAATTTTTCTTCCATGAAACGATAGAGATCCTCTCTCAATGTTGATTCCTGCAAGGCAAACTCAATCGTTGTTTGAATAAACCCTAGCTTTTCGCCGACATCATAGCGTTTCCCTTCGAAATCATAGGCAAAGACACGTTGAATTTCATTCAATTTTTGAATCGCATCTGTTAGTTGTATTTCTCCGCCAGCGCCGATATTCTGTTCAGCAAGGAAGTTGAAGATTTCTGGACGCAATACATAACGTCCCATAATCGCCAAATTAGATGGCGCTGTTCCTGGCGCTGGTTTTTCAACGAACTCCTGTACTTGATAGCGGCGGCCATTTTGTTCAATCGGAGCGACAATCCCATATCTGTTCGTTTCATTCTCAGGGACGTGCTGAACACCAATAACGGATGAATACGTTTGTTCGTATTGATCCATTAATTGTCGTAAGCATGGTGTTTCCGCTTGGACAATATCATCCCCTAAGAGGACAGCGAACGGTTCATCCCCGATGAAGTTCCGTGCACACCAGATGGCATGGCCCAATCCCTTTGGATCCTTCTGACGAATATAATGGATATCAACCTTCGATGGGGCTTGTACTTTCTCGAGGAGCTCGAACTTCCCCTTTTCCATCAAGTTATTCTCCAGCTCATACGCATGATCGAAATGGTCCTCGATCGATCTCTTACCTTTCCCCGTGACAATGATAATATCTTCAATTCCTGAAGCAATGGCTTCCTCAACGATATACTGGATGGTCGGTTTATCGACAATTGGGAGCATTTCCTTTGGCATCGCTTTCGTTGCCGGCAGAAATCTCGTGCCAAGCCCAGCAGCTGGAATAATCGCTTTACGTACTTTTTTCATCTCGTCCTCCGGTCCTATTTCAGTCTATTTCTTTTCTCATATTCATTTTTACAATTCGTGGTAAATGGCTAGGCCTATCTATTCAAAAATCGCCATTATGCCTAAAGTTATTAGACAATTACATAGCAGATGTTTCATAATCAGTATGTAAGGGTATATTATTTATCGAATAAATTTCCAATAAATCCTTTATCCTACAAACGGTTTCATTATGATAAAAATAATAGGGCATCTAACCCTTCCTCACACCATCCTATTGACGACATGCATCTAAGGAAGGTAATCCTTCCCACAGCATGGCCGAGTGCCGTCATTGATAAAGGTCAGGCGGCATCACCTTACATGGTTATGTATTTAAAAGAGTCCTAGAAACTTACGCTGCCTGACCTTTTGGGGCATCTCTCGCATAATTGGCTTTCCCTCGATAAGCAATTGGGCATTTTCTTTGAAATAATAGAGGTGATCCACCCCAAATTGCTTCTCAATCTCATCAAACGCATCATTCATCCAAAATTGCCTCGATGAGGTATTATGGGCATCTGAAGCGATAAAGTGAATTAAGTTTGCATCTATTAAATCAGCTGATACCTTCTTGATTTTCTTCCCGAACTTACCCGTAATACTTCCATTTGTCAGCTGAGAAGCGACACCCATCTGTACAAAGTCATAGAGCAGATTTGGATTCTCAACAATAGCTGCATTACGTTCAGGATGGACCAATATCGGAAAGATTCCATGATTCAGTAAGTCAAAAAATAAAGTCTTTGTATACCTTGGAATATGAGTGGATGGAAATTCGATTAAGATGTATGGAGTATCATTAATTGTCTGAATGGAGCCTTGCTCCCATTCCTCTAATAGCTCGCCATAAACTCGCACTTCCTGTCCTGGGAGGACGGTTAAGGGAATTTTATTGATCGCAAGCTGCTTTTTAAATTGGTCCATTGACTGGAGGATATTCGTCTTTTCATTGTCATAGGCACCATTTTTATGGTGGGGGGTTGCGATGATCGTCTTAATGCCCTCACTGACGGCAAGCTTCGCCATCTCTAATGAGTCTTCCATTGTTGTCGCCCCGTCATCTAGACCGGGCAATATATGACTGTGTATGTCAATCATACACAACACCCCCTTAATTTCGTTTTCGCACACGAATTCTATAATACTTTGTATTTCATGAAAATACTAGAAATATGTCTACTTTTTTCCGTAATAATAATAGCTGCTGCCTTTAATCTTTTTGTTATTCAGAACAGCACCGAGAATTTTCGCCCCTGTATGCTCTAATAATTCCTTTGTTTTCACAGCCTCTTCGATTTGTGTACGTCCGCTGCTTACCACAAGAATGACTCCTTGGCACTCTCTCGCAAGGACTTGGGCATCCGTTACGGCTGTGACAGGCGGGCTATCAATAATAATGACATCGTAATCCTGCTTCACTTGGTTGATTAGCTCTTTCATCGATCTTGATGATAATAGCTCTGCTGGATTCGGCGGCAACGGGCCGCTTGTCAAGACGTGAAGTCCCAGCGGTTCAACCACCTGGACGGCTTTCTCAAGGGTTGTTTGCTTGGTCAATACATTCGTTAGCCCTGCTGTATTTAGGCAAGCAAACGTATAATGAGCAGTCGGTCGGCGTAAATCGGCATCGATGAAAAGAGTCCGTTTTCCTTGCTGGGCAAAGACAACTGCTGTATTCGAAGCCGTTGTTGATTTCCCTTCTGATGGTCCGGAAGACGTAATTAAGATCGTCTGCAGCTCTTCATCTACAGCCGTGAACTGAATATTCGTCCGCAGCGTCCTGAATTGCTCCGATACCGGTGATTTAGGGTCTGAATACGTGACAAGCTTACGCTGATTCCCCATGCCGATTTCTTTTTTAGACTTTTTGCGTACCAATTGGTTCACCTCTTCCTGTCCTTGATAAACTTCCTGCCTTTGCCTCCGCATGGCCATTTGTTGCCTCAATCTCCCCGATCACCCCAATAATCGGCATCCCTAGTATTCTCTCAATATCCTGCTCTGTCTTAATTGTGTTGTCCAAATATTCAAGTAGAAAGGCTATCCCTACTCCAATCATGAGTCCGACAACGAGAGCGATGGCAATATTCATAAGCGGCTGCGGTTTAATCGGTGACGCTGAATCAGAGACCTCTGCCTTAGCTAGAATACTGACATTATCGACATTCATGATATCCACGATTTCCTTCTGGAATGTGCTGGCAACCGTGTTGGCAATCTTCGCTGCCATCACCGGATCTTCATCTGTAACAGATACCTTTACGACCTGTGAGTTCTGCTCGCTGGCAACCGTAATCTTGCCATTTAGAGCACCAACAGACATATCCAAGTCTAATTCGTCAATGACCTTGTCCAGGATAGCCGGGCTCTTCATGATGACATTATAGGTATCAATGAGCTGCAAGTTTGTCTGGATCTGATTGTTATTATATACAGCCGCTTCATCCTTTGACTGATTTACAAGCAATTGCGTGGATGACTGATAGATTGGTGTTAAAAGAAAAAAACTTGTAACTCCGCTTACCAGCACCGCGAGGACCGTAATGGTAATAATGAGCAATGCCCGCTTCTTCAAGGTTGCGAACAGGTCCTTTAAGCTGATCGTTTCTTCCATATGTCCCTCCAACGATTTTAGATAATAATCATTATACAACATATGACAGAAAATTCGCCTGTTTTGTGACAATTTTTTATGATATGTTAAAAATAATTAATGAAACTGACTATTCCGTCACATAATTGGTTGGAGGATGAAAAGAATGAAATACGTTGGAACTCTACTCTTATGCTTGCTCTGTATTGGGGTATTGGTTACCGGCCAAATGCATTGGTCGAATAAAATTGAACAAGCGAGTACACTCAAGGCTGCTACTACTAATGAGAAAGCACCCGCTAAAAAGACCGATCCTTTTAGCAAGGTGGCGGATCGCGGCTTAAAGGAAACCTTGCAATTGGCTGCCTGGGAAAATGAAAACGGCAGTGCTCGGATTCTGATTGCTGGCTCTGATTCACTCGGAACCGACAAGGAAGGAACGGCTGCTTTGTTGGGTGAGCGATTAAAAGAAGCGTATGGAGATAAAGTCACTGTCCAGCATCTCGAATATGAAGGGAATTCAGTCGATTTCTTAGCGGAGGACATGGTGAAAGACTATATTGCGGCCGAGCCGGATGTGTTCATTTATGAACCACTGCTCCTCAACAGCAACGGTATCTCCTCAGCGGTAGAGTCAACGCCAGAGATGATTGATGAGGTTCTAGAAAAGCTAGAAGCCGAAAATGAATACATGTATACGATTCTCACCCCGCCGAATCCGATTTACGGGGCAACCTATTACCCGCGTGAAGTGGAGGATTTGAAGGTATATGCTGAAGAACATGATATTACATATGTTGATCATTGGAGCGCATGGCCCGATGATCAAAGTCAGGAAATTTTGGATTATTTAAATGAGGAGCAAAGCGCACCGAATGATAAGGGTGCGGAGATCTGGGCTGATGAGATCTTGACATTATTTGGGCTGTAAATACATAAGGAATTTCTGTTCATCGGACAGAAATTCCCTTTTTTTCTTCAATTCCAGGAAATCCTTCCGATAAATGATTCGAGGTGAAGATGAAAAAATGAACAAACGACTTCTTAAATCCATTTGTCTTATCGTCATTCTGTCATTTGTCCTTTCACAAGTCCCTGCGCCAACGGAAGCGGCCAGTTATTCTGCAAAGGTCACAGCGGATATATTGAACGTCCGCTCCAAAGCGACAACGAAATCATCCATTACATTTAAATTAAAGCAAGGATCGACGGTTACGGTTACATCTAAGAAGAACGGCTGGTCTTCTATCATCTATAACAAGAAAACAGGCTGGGTATCAAGCCAATATCTGTCCTATATGAATTGGACAGGCTACTCAACTGGCTCAATCGATATCCGTCAATCTGCTTCCTCAAAAGCAAAATCACTCAGCAAGATCAATAAAGGGACAGCCTTAACCGTAAAGGACCAAAGCGGTAATTGGCTTAAAGTCTATTATTCTAGCAAGAAGATAACAGGCTGGGTGCTAGCTTCACAGATTTCGACGAAGAAACCTTCTACTTCTACTTCGGTCTCTAATCTTGGAACCTACTATGTCACAGCATCAAGCTTGAATGTACGGGAGAAAGCGACGACCTCCTCCAAAGTGATTGGCTCTGTGAAGAAGAATGCTGCCCTTACCCTGCTCAAGAAAAGCGGCACTTGGGGACAGGTCAAACTCAGCAACGGCAAAACAGGTTGGGTTTCGATGAGTTACTTGACGACGAAGAGGCCTTCTACTGCGGCTTCCAATCTCGGGACCTACTACGTGACCGTTTCGAGCCTGAATGTTCGGGAGAAAGCGACGACTTCCTCCAAAGTGATCGGCTCTGTGAAGAAGAATGCTGCCCTTACCCTGCTCAAGAAAAGCGGCACTTGGGGACAGGTCAAACTCAGCAACGGCAAAACAGGTTGGGTTTCGATGAGTTACTTGACGACGAAGAGGCCTTCTACTGCGGCTTCCAATCTCGGGACCTACTACGTGACCGTTTCGAGCCTGAATGTACGGGAAAAAGCCACTACTTCCTCCAAGGTGATTGGCTCTGTGAAAAGGCATGCTGCCCTTACCCTGATCAAGAAAAGCGGAAGCTGGGGACAGGTTAAACTAAGCAATGGGAAAAAGGGATGGGTTTCAACAAAATATCTGACGACCAAAAAGCCAGAAAGCAATCTCGGAACCTATTATGTCTCTCCGAAGACACTTGCCATCAAGGAAAAGGCTTCTTCTTCCGCCAAAACGCTTGTCACCTTGAAACAGAATGAGGCCATCACGCTGCAATCCAAAAGCGGAGATTGGGGCAAGGTAAAGACAAGTACCGGCAAGGTCGGATGGACACAGCTTAAGCATCTATCTACGAAGAAAATTGTGAATACCCCGACGCCCGGACCTGTTGCAGCACCAGCAGAGTATATGTATTTGACCGGGAAAGCCTCTGTTTACAAGGATGCCAACGCCAAATCAACTGTATTGACGACTGCTGCTTTAGGAACAAAGGTCCAAAAATTAAGCACGAAGAATGGCTTTACCCAGGTAAAACTGACCTCCGGCATAATTGGCTGGGTTTCTTCTAGTCTCCTAAAAACGAAAACGGTAAAGGGTAAAACAATCGTCATCGATGCCGGACATGGCGGTACTGACCCAGGTGCCGTCGGTTCTGTCCTTAGAACAAAGGAAAAAAATATTACGCTCAGCACCGCTAACCAACTGGCTGCCCTGTTACGAAACGCCGGCGCAACGGTTATCATGACCCGCTCAAGCGATGTGTATATCACCCTTGATAACCGTGCTGCCATCAGCAATCGAAACAAAGCAGATGCTTTCATCAGCATTCATTACAATGCAGCGAGTGCCTCTAATGCCAAGGGAATTGAGACGTATTACTACCTCAATTCAAGGCTCGCCAGCTCGCTGCAGGGTGAAATGGTGAAAACAACCGGCCTTCTAAATCGAGGGGTAAAATATGCGAAATACCGAGTTCTTTCGATTAACACTCAGCCAGCTGCATTGGTCGAACTCGGCTTCCTGACGAATGCAGCTGAAGAGAAGAAGATTTCTCAGGCCAGCTACCACAAGAAGGCTGCCCAGGGTATTCTGAACGGATTAAATGTCTTCTTCAGCAAATAACCGCTAAGCCGTCCAAATAAACTTGGACGGCTTTTTTATATATGCCTATTTCCGAATATGTCCCACTCCAAATTTATTTCCTCGAATAAACTATATGGATTCGCTATATAGATGGAAGTGGTTTGGATGGGCAAGGGTAATCATACGAAAGAGATTATTGGCTCCTGGATGCAGGCGATCGGTAATGCCATTGAAGCCTATGGCTCGACTCCTTCCATTCCTCTTGACGATGAAACGCGGGATGATCTCAACCAGGTTGGCCTGACGATGCAGGCGGTCGGAAGCGGCCTGGAAGCGGACGGGCAGAGTACTCCTTACTCTTTTGAATATGTAGGCGCTGTGATTACATCCATTGGTTCAGTTGAGGAGCTACTGCCACTTCTTAGAGACTTCTCCCTTGAAGCCGATTATTTATTGGAGACTCAGGGCAATATCCTTCAAGGGCTCGGTTCTGCGCTTCAGGCTTACGATGAGATTATAAATGGAACGCCCTCAGGAGCCTATGAGGGAATCATCGGTAATTCCCTGCAATCGATTGGCTGCTTCATTTCGGTCCTTGGCATCAAGATTGAACTGACCGACCAAGAGGATGGCCAGCGCATTAATGCACTTGGCTCATGGGTTCAGGCATTCGGGGCAATCATAGCAGCTATTGGACAGCAGCTAGAGGAAGAGGCAGAGGAAGAAGAAGCTGGTTCAGAGCCAACTCAATACGGGCAAGGCAATGCCCCATTCTTCCTCAGGTAGGGCATTGTATCTGCCTGCAATCATCATGGACAAGCTGATTTTAAACAAAACCCACCCACTTTCGCATATGGTGAATACACTGTAAAAGATAAGCTATTGACGGGTGTGGTATCTGTGTTACTAAATCAATACAAAGAAATACTGGGGGCGTGGATGCAGGCGGCCGGAAATATTATCAGCGCCATCGCATCTACGCCCACCGACCGATTATCTGATTCTGCTCAAGCGAATCTCAATACGGTTGGCCTCGCCCTGCAAGCAGTCGGCGGTGGACTAGAGACTGAGGGGCAAGGTACGCCGTTCTCGCTTGAGTATATCGGGAATGCGCTTGCAACCATCGGTGTACTCGAGGACCTCACCGCTGCTGTCATTGAATTCCCTGATGAGACAGATACCACTCTCAATATTCAGGGGAATTTACTGCAGGCGCTAGGCAGTGCAATTGCCGCAGTGGATGAGACGCAGGACAGCACGACTGTCGGACAACTCGAAGGATTCATCGGGAATGTCATCCAAACCATTGGGAGCGTCATTCAAGTCATCGGAATTAAAGTTCAGTCTGCCGGGTCCCAGCAAGACCAGGACGATAATGAGCAAACGAACGAGGATGATAATCAAGACCAAGCTGATGGACAGAACAGCCAACAAAATCAAGTTGGCTCCTACATGAAATGGAATCAGCAAAATGGCTCAAATGACCAAAATCAAAATGACCAAAGCCAAAAAGAAGGGCAGAACTTAATCGCTGTCGGTTCATGGATTCAAGCAATCGGTGCCGTCATCGCTGCAATCGGACAGCAAAAAGAAGAAATGCACGAGCTTCAGCTTGGTATTGATGAATAAGAAGGTGGAGAAAGATGGAGAAAGAAAACCTGCTTCTAGAGTATATTGGTTCCTGGCTGTTGGCCCTCGGTGCGAACATCGATGCCGCTGCTGCCACCCCCACACCCTTATTAACGGATGAGCAATTAGAGGAGATTAGTCTTGTCGGCTTTGAGCTTCAAGCCCTCGGCTTCGCCCTCTTGGCAGACAGCCAAAATGAGTTGAACCTTGAATCTGCCGGTAATGGTATTGCCTCTATCGGGATGCTTGAAATTATCTCGTCTATCCTCCTTCCCTTTCCAGAGGAGACGGATACGAACCTTGAGGTATCAGGAAACCTCCTAGCCTCGCTCGGGGCCTTCATGATTTTCGCCGAAGAACTCGATAAAGACCCCCGCGTGCCTGGTCAAACCTTAGAAACAATCGGCATCCTCATGCAAGCTATTGGATCAGGCGTGCTCGCAATCGCATTAAGGCTTCAAGCAAATCAGGAGGATAAGGAAGAAAGCGAACAGCAGCAAACAGCGGAGGATGAAGAAAAATCCATCTCCATCACCAATTTAATCACTTGGTCGAACTGGCTCGTCGCGGCCGGTACAATCGTCGCCTTAATTGGCGTGGGAATCAGGTTCAGCAGCGAAACACAATGAACCTGTTTCCTTCTTTATACATAAATAGAGAGACCGCTGCCCCGCGGTCTCCTTATGTCAAAATGAAATAGAGGATGATTCCCATCAACACCCAGATAATAATAGAAAACAGACATCCTGCCCTCATTCCTCTAATAAAGGATGTTTTATCTGTCTGAAAATGCTGCATAAGCATGCTCCTTTAATCCAGCTTGGCGCCTTGCCTCTCTATTTTACAAATATATGTAAGCTTCAACTAGTCTTTCTCATGAAATAAACTGAATAAAACACTGTATTTTCCTATCTTTTCATCGACATATCTCACCGTTATGCCCCTCTTTTACACCATTCCCTATCACATCTCCTCACATGCTGTTTAACGATACGCTATCTTCCTTTTTTTGTAGGTATTTGTTCTGTTTCAGATAGGAATTTTTACGGTATAAAGAGAGTACAAACTTAAAACAGAAGGAGGCGTAAGTGATGAAGATCAGCGCAGGCAGCTGGAGAATGCTTTCCCGGCAGGAGAAATTATTTATCTTAAATGCCATTAGCAAACGTCGCTCTGCCTGAAGGAGTCCGGATATATTCCCAATGGAGAAACGTCCTCATACCAATTTCCCCCTCATCTCCTCTCATACGATTGACCCACCCTCTCACCTCGCTAAAAGCGGGTGATTTTTTTTATGCTTTTTATTAATCAAACGATTGATTAAGTCTATAACGGGTATCAGGACAATATACATGTTGTAAGGGCTTCAACTGGTCTGGCCACTAATGTTTATCGAAAAATGGATAAGTCTCATAAATATTGTTTGAAATGTTAAACAATTTACCGATATAGTAAATAGTATAGAACCAAACCCAAATACCTAAGCCTAAAGGTGGTGATTGGGAATTGAGAAAACTCCCATTATCTAAACTCCAAAAAGGCCTGATTACGGCTTGTGCACTTATTATATGTATATCCATCTATTTAATTGAACGCCCTCTTACGAAAGATGACTTAATCGAACAGGTTGAAACCGCATTCAAACAGCAAGACAGTTCCGTTCTATCCAAGGTGCTGACCTCATCCAATCAAAAACTTCAAATTGACGAGACGAACACAAAGGCACTCATGAGCTACCTCCAAGAGAATCCTGAATACGCGCAATCAATCCTAACCGTTCTGCAAGAGCAATCCAGGTATTATGATGAACAAGACAGCGTCTCAGCAAACGACGCCACATCAGCCGAAAAGATTGAAGGCTTCCTAACACTCAAGAAAGAGGATCACCTCATCCTCCCTGACACCTACTCAATCGAAATCGAGCCTGTCTACCTAACCGTCTGCACAAATGCCGAGGATGCCGTCATCAAAATTAATGGCGAAAAAGTCACCGAAACAACGAAAAAATCATGCGAAAAGAAAGTAGGTCCCCTTCTCCCTGGAGAATACACCGTTGAGGCCGCCACCAAGGGACAGGGCACCAAAATCAAGAAAACCGAAACCGTCGTCCTATGGAACAGCGATGAAGAAATCACCATTGACCTCGTCTCAGAAGACGTAGGCCTACAAACCAATACAGACAAAAAGTAGCAGCATCTCCTGATAGCTGCTCTTTTTTAAGCGCAATAACCCACTAAAAATAATTCATTATGTAATATTTTCTACATTTCTACATGAAATGAGTATAAAATCTCAAGAAATTGAAAGGAGGAATGCGTATAGTAAATATAATAGGTAATTATTCTATAGAAATAATAAAAACAGCGGACCCTAGGCAAGATCCCCTGTTTGTATTACATATAGAGTGCATTAACCAATCGCTCTGATATGATCAAATGCTTTCTGAGAGTCTGTAGGTTTGGCTGGCATCTCTTTTCCTGGACTGAAAACCCAAGGAGGAAATGGAAGATCTACTGCCACTTCATTGCCAATGCTAAATACCCAAGGAGGAAATGGAAGATCTCTTGCCAGTTGGTTGCCAACACTAGATTGTGATTGAATTGTAGCTTCTTCTACAGTACCTAATGATTTATCATTAGAATTAATCACAATTAATATTGCCAAAACTGCAATACTAAGTAAGCTTACACCAAAAATTTTAACTTTCGTTTTCATGCAATTTCTCCTTTTCATAATTAATATCATGAGTATAATTGGTATATACACCATCTAATACCATTTAATCATATTATATAAATGCATTGAAGTTGAAAAAACAGGGACTTTAGATACAAAATAGATTTTAATCTCTTCAAAACGTAAGCTTATCGACTTAATTATAACTATAGGCATATTTTTTCAGAGAGGGGGGCACATATGGATTTCTCTGTTATCGGACAAAGGATTAGAGAGCTAAGAAAATCTTTAAAGCTATCACAAGAGGAACTAGCTGAGGGCATATGTACCCAAGCACAGATCAGTAAAATAGAAAAAGGGGATGTATTCCCCTATGCAAACACCCTGTATTTAATTTCAAAAAAGCTAGGTGTTGATGTGAACTATTTCTTTGAAATCGGATCCACTCCTAGAATTGATTATGTTAATGAGGTCATTCGCCAGCTAAGATTAGCAAGGAGAAGTTGGAATTTTGAGGACATAGAAAGGATCATAAGCTTAGAGGAGAAAAACCCCTTATTCACTCAAAATAATCGTAATCTACAAATGATCCTCTGGCATAAAGCCATATATCAGCATGCTGTATATGAGGATTCAGAAAAGGCAAGAGAAATTCTATGGGATGCCATCAATAAGACACATACGAATGATAAGATTTGGTCTGAGAGAGAAATTGAACTGCTCATCACCATCGGGTCTATTTATGCAGATGAAGGACGGCAACATGAATCCTTAGAAACTTTGCTGCAAGCTCTTGAGCATATAAAACAAGTTGTTTTTATCAGTGACAATACAATACTTCCAAGGCTTTGTTATAACTTAGCCAGAGTATACGCTAAAGACGGCAACTTTGAAGAGTCTATTTTCTACTGCAAGATGGGTATTAAACATTGTTTAGAAAAGGACAATCTCTATCCATTAGGGGAGTTGCATTATCATTTATGTTTCAACTATGAAAAAATAGGGCGTTATCAAGATGCGTTATCAACCTTAGACAAAGCAGCCACTATATTTGAGCTCATAGAAGATTATAATTATCTACCACTACTAGAAGATGGACGAAAAAACCTTCTTAAATTAATTGACGAAGAAAAACAAAAAGAAACCGATCACGCCCTGTGATCGGTTTTTTCATTCACATCTTAAAGACCCTGACGCCCATTGCATCCATACCCCTTACATTCACGACCCCTGCTTCATCCGTTTTAATGCTGTACACGTCCGGCTCTGGGTTGGCAATGACCTCATAAATCAGTCCGCCATACTCAGCTGGATGAAGCATGCCGATTTCATTGCCTGATGATGCCTCTTGCTCAATCGAATAGATGGGCCATTCGTTTTCATCAGGCGGCAGCATTATAAAGGTGCGCTCAAATGGTTTCGGCAATGACTTGTCCATATAATCCAGTGGATTGACGGCATTCTTCTTCTCCTGATTCCATCTTCCCTTGTGTATCTCAAAATGCAGATGCTGAACCTCCGTATGACCGGTTGAACCCATGTAGCCAATAATGGTCCCCTGCTTTATGCTCTCTCCCACGCTGAATTTACGCGATCGCGGCCGCATATGGGTGTAGATGGATTCATAAATCTCCCCGCCAATATGGTGAACGATGAAGATGGTTTCTCCATATGTTTGGCAGTAGTATGAACGACTTATGACGCCATCGGCAGAAGCTTTGACAGACACATTCCCCGGTGCGGCGATATCGATTGCCTCATGGACTCCGAGCTCAAACCCGCGGATACAGCTGCCTAAAGCCGGTTTCATAAAATCCACATCTCTTCCCTCCTGCTTGTCCCTGCCTCACCTTTATCATATGCGACAGTTTGCGAGCCTGATTGGGCATATGAAAAAAGAACAGCCCCAGCTGTTCTTTCATCATGTATTTTGCTTCCTCCTCCTGCTCCACAGCAGAAAGAGCAACACACCGCAAATCCCGCCGACCGTATCAATGATTACGTCCTGAAAGAGCGGTGTCCGTTCCCCGTTAAAGGATTGATGCCACTCATCCGAGCAGGCATACAGAAACACAAATAGAATTGTCAGGGCCGCAAGCTTAAGCGGCTTCCTCTTCATCCAAATATGTAAGATACTTGCCACAAAAACGGAAAGGACAAGATAAATACTGAAATGAGCTCCCTTCCGAATGAAGAACTCAATGAATCCAGGAACTCCCTTCGTCTCCACACTGACAATATGACCCGCATAGGTAAATTCAACCTTCGAGAGCAGGGATACAATCGCGTCAGGCAGCTGCACCTTCTCGCTAATCAGCGGCTGCAGATTCTGCTCAGAATACGGCTGTGAGGAGGAGTAGAAGATAATCCCGATAATTAATAAGGCAAAAACGATACGTATGATTAGCTTCTTGTTTAGATTATTCATAGTAATATCCTATAGGAATTTTCTCCTAGCGTAAATGAGTTTGTGATAGATTATCCTTATTATTTCCAACTTGATTATTAATCAATCGATTGATTAACGATAAAAAAGCAGTCATCTAGATTCAATGAACATAGATGGCTGCCTGAATCGGGCCTATTCCTTTTTGTAAGACATCTTTACTTTGGAGCTCTCGCGCAGCCCGCTCTTCGTGACAGAAACATATACACTTCCTGCCTTCTTCCCTAATTGTTTAACAGAAAGGGTCGTCGAAGTTCCAGCTGATTTCTTGGAAACGAGGAGCTTGCCGCCGCTCGCTTTGTTATAGACCTTAATGGTATCACCTTTTTTAATGCTTTTAACGGTGATCGTATCAGATTTACCTTTATTGTTTTTCACCTTGATTTGACTAGCCTTCAGCGGAGCGGATGGTTCCGCCTTATACGAGATAGCTGTCTTTGAACTTCCAAGCAGCCCTGATCTTGTGATACTTACATAAACCTTTCCAGCCTTTTGGCTGAGCTGCTTCACAGATAGGTCCACAGATGTCCCCTTGGATTTCTTGCTCACAAGTAACTTGCCACCACTGGCTTTATTGTAGACCTTAATTGTGTCACCTTTTTTGATGCTGCTGACTTTGATGACATCATTCTTCGCACGGTTATTTGTGATTTTCACCTGTGATGCCTTTAAAGGAGCGGAAGGTTCTGCTTTATAGGATACAGCTGTTCTTGCGCTTTCTAAGGAACCTGCTTTTGTATTCGTAACATAAACCTTTCCAGCCTTTTGACTGAGTTGCTTGATAGAAAAGGTTGTCGAGGTACCAGTAGATTTTTTGCTGGCCAAAAGCTTGCCGCCGCTGCTCTTATCATATACCTTGATTAGATTTTCTTTTTGAATACCACTGACAGTCACGCTGTCATTCTTATTGTAGTTATTCTTAACGGTGACTTTGCTGGCAGCAAGGGCAGCTGTTATGCTTTGTACTTTTAGGTTATATGGAGTGCTAGAACTACCATTAATTCTGACATAATAAGTGTCTGGAGCTAACTCAATGGTTTTCGTTGCAACCCCTGATGTAGTATCCTCAGGGACCACCCACTCAAGTTCTCTCTCTCCATTCTCCACTGTCATAATATCGACTGAATCACTCACGCTGAACTTCAGTTTCTCTTTCTTTGTCAGCCTGAATGAGTAAACATCATTATCATATCCACCATTATGAAAGCCTTGATAGCTGGAATTCAGTTTTATTGGATCTGCTTCTGCCTTCTTATCATTCAATTCTGTCTCATAATTGGTTCCAGCTGTGAATTTCAATTCTAGTTGATAAGGAATCTGTTCATTGGAGAGGGAATCTCCTGAAACACTCATATAGTAGGTTCCAGCTGGCAGTCCAATCTCCATACTGGTTGAGCCGCTCTTTAATGGGTTTGTAATGAGATAATCGTAATCCTTTTCATCCTCATTCATCAAACCAAAATATAATTCTCCTTGCTTAGAATTGCTTAATTTCACTGTTACTTTGCCTGGCTTTGTCAAAGTGAATTTATAATAGTCACGATAATCCATATCGTCATCTACATAACCGCTTGTTTTTGTATTTAGGCTAAGTAATTGAGATTTAGCAATATGATTATTTGGTTCCTTCTCAAAATTTCCTTTTGCCTTGAAACCTAACTGAATATCATACTTAGAAGACTCACCATATCCATCAATCATGATATAGATGACCTGTCCCTTGGCAAATCCCATAGTGGTCTTCATCGGACCTATTTCATTTTCTGAGTCTAAAATCGCTAAAAGGTCATCCCCTTGACTATCCCATACAGACACATCGATTGAATCACCTGTGTTTGCCATAGAAATAGAGAGTTCACCATTATCAGGCATCGTAACCTTATAATATTTAGTTGAGTAATCCGTCAACTCTCCCTTTAAAGCAGCAGTTGCGGTAACTGGAATAGCTGTGCTTTTTGTTTCTCCTTCAGATGTTGCAGCTTCACCTAGATTATTTGTATAAGCGGGATTGATCATTGACAATAATAAAACTACCCCTAAAAAAGCCATGAAAATTTTCCTCATGAACATCCTCCTATAATAATTATGCAATCATTGTAAATATACCATAATAGTGTAATTTTAGTCATGTTTAACCAAAGGGGAGTTTTACTAAATGAAAAAGACCAAATCCAGAGCTAAGTGCTGAACTTGGTCTTTCGTTCTGTTATATGATTTATGCCATTGCGGCTACACGTTGGTCTCGATATCGGATGTTATGGATTCCGATGACGTTGAGGAATTTCTTGATCTCTTTCATTGCGGCTGTTTTATGTCCTTCCATGACCACGAGGTCGGTGACAAAGGCGATCTTAGGATATTGGTGCACGCGTTTCTTCGGATTCAGGATTGGCTCTTCTTCAATTAATTGAGCATCCATCTCCTCCTCACAGGTTAGGATGACAGCTTCTCCTATCTTCATATCAGCTTGATCAAAAAAGAACGAGAATTCAATTGAACATTCCCCATCGATAAATTTCGGTAAGACTCTTACATTCAATTCCATTGATGCCCAGCCTCCTTCATTTCCCATTTGATAACAGTTTAACAGGTTTAGCAAATAGGTTGTCAGGCCACTGTGCTAGAAAAATCGTTGGATATATGCATATTCATACAGGAATGCTTATGTTTCCTTTATTTTTATAACTCAAGGAATATTCTTAGATGAATATTTTCTGCTTTCTCTATTGTACTTGTTTACGATTTAATAATCTAGGTGTTTTTGTAATATTTCAGAAATTTTCTTTATCTCGCTGTCATCAATGACGTCATAATAGACACCATTTATTTTTTTAGCACTCCCTTGCATATTTATGCTATCAAGATGCTGGAGAGCAGCCTGGAAATGCTTCTTGATTTGAAACATCTCCTTGATGGTGAAGTTTGTTTTGACATTATTCATGAGGGCGGTCGCAATCTTGTCGTAATGGGTGAGAGATTGCAGGTCAGCTCCCTTGCGGATAACCTCCTCAATGACCTTTTGCTGCCTTTCATGCCGTTCCTCTTCGCCATTCTCATTCAGCTGGCGCATCCGGATATAGGCAAGAGCCTGCTTTCCATCGAGGCTAATGCGTCCTTTTCGGAAATGGTAGCCCTCATAGGAGAAGGCCTTCTCATTCTCGACTGTGATGCCTCCCATCGCGTCAACAACATCCTCCACTCCCTCCATATTGATCTTGACGAAGTAATCAATCGGAACGTCCACAAATTCCTCCACTGTCTCCATCATCAGCTCCACCCCGCCTGTCTTGTAGGCATGGTTCAGCTTATCAGGCTGGTCCTGACCGGGGATGTCCACCCTTGTTTCCCTGGGGATATGGAGAAGCTTAATGGACTGAACTGCCGGGTTAACGGTCAGCACCATGATTGTTCCGGCGTTTCTCCTGACCTCTCCATCATCATCGACCCCAAGGAGAAGAACGGAGAACGGCTCCTTTTTCTCTAATTGAAGGGCCTCCTCCCGCAAGTTTGACTGCCTTTCGGCGAGCGGGTCTGAGATGGATTGGTACGCTTCATAGATGGGGATGAAGAGGAGAGCGGCGAGGAGGAGGATAAGGGCACTGATCCACACCCATTTATGTTTCCTGATCCACTGCTTACTCTTCATAGCTTCCTCTTTTACTGTTTTATTCTCTAGTGTTTTGCCAGAAGCTATCTTTTCATACGTTTTTTTCATGATGTTTGTTACAATTAAGAGTAAACTTGGTTACACTGTCGGGTAAGGAGAATGATGTATGCATGATGCACTAAAATTCTATGGCGATCGCATAGCCGGCGTGCTTTCACCAAAGTCAATGAACGATGTGAATGTTGTTACGAAAGGCCTCGTCCTATACCGGCAAGGAATGGTGACGAAGCTCCAAATAGAAGATGAACTAATCCACGGGGTCGTACAGGATGTGATGAAGGTCGATGTGACGCTTGATCTGACATTTCCGAGCAATAGCTCCTGCTCTTGCCCGGCGATCGATCTTTGCCGTCATCAGTTGGCTGTTTTTTTTGCGGCCTACAGCAAATCCGCGAGCGTATCTGACTGGGTGGAGGAGTGGAAGAATAAGAATAATGCGCTGTACGGGCTGAAGAAGTCACTCGAGTCCGGTCCTGTCTTTAAAGAAACGAAGGAAAAACCGATGAATGCGAAGCCGGACCATAACTATGCCTCCTGGAGGGCCTTCTTTGCTGACGTTGCACGGGAGGAGCTGGTCCTGCCCCCTTATTTCATGATGGGCACTCATCGAATCGCCTCCTCTTATCAGCGTGCCATCCAGCGAAGCGAACCGGAGAATCGGCAATGGATTCCGCTCTACCGCAGCATGGCCTATTTCCATGGAATGCGTTATTTATTTGACCAGGATTCCGAATCGCTCGACCATTTCCGGAAAGAAATGCTTCAGCAATCGGTGCATGAGCTCTATCTAGCGCTGATTGATGAGATGAGCCGCTTTGAAACATCGATCCGCCCGTTTGATTCTGAGGAATTCATTGAGGCCTTCCTTGAGGAAACCGTGAGCCTTCTCTATGTGGATTCCTTCACCTTTTACCGCTGGCAGATGTATGTTCTGATTTGGTCCGCAAGCCTTGCCACGAAGGAGGAGCGGGCTGCTGAGATGAGACGGCTTGAGAGCCTGATTCCATCACTAGCCGAGGTGGAGGCGGAGCTTGCGAAGATGATGGTCGTTCACCTGCTGATGCTTGATGGCAAGGATGAGGAGGCACTCCAGTATATCCTTTCCATCGGTCCTGCCGCCTGCTATTATCTCACCTTCATTCTCGAGGAACTGAACGATGAGAAGCAGCATGCCCGTATGATTCCGTTTGTGGAATTCTACTCAAAGAATATTAAAGCCTTCCTGACGTACAGCTATACACAGGAATACAAGCGCACGAATTACTTGTATAATGCCCTGCAAATCATCCGTCCGTTCAGCTCAGCGACAAAACGCTTTGACCTGCTTGAACGAATGCTGCGCGAGACGATTCCGTATTCCTTGATTCCATACTCACATTATTTATATGAGAAAAAGGACTACAAGAAATGGGTCGAGCTGCAGGTGGCTGAGCGTATGAATGTGCTGTTTGAGTGGCCGCAGCAAACAAAGGAGATCCAGAAGGAGAATCCGGAGGTGCTGCTTCCCATCTATCACCAGCAGGTCATTCAGCTGATTGGCAGCAAGAACCGCTCATCCTACCGCGAGGCTGTCAGGTACTTGAAGAAGCTGCGGACGATTTATAAGAAATTAAAACGGGTCCCTGTATGGGAATCCTATATTACCTATATAAGTGAAACCTATAAACGATTGCGTGCATTCCAGGAAGAACTGAGGAAGGGAAAGTTAATTGATGCAGCTGATTGACACACTTTACATCCAAATTGAATTACTCGAAGACGGACGCATTTTTGTTTATGGAACGGATGAAGGAGAGGAGGTTCAGGCTGAGTTCTGGGCACCGAGCTTCTTCCTATGGGATGAGGACAGCTACTACGGAACGAAGCTTGAGATCGCGAAGCTTGACGGTAAGAGCGGTATTATCCTCTCGGCCTATGATTGGATGAAGGTCCTATCGAAGGAGCCGTTCAACAGCTTCATTCAATGGTCATGGTCCAACTGGGCCTCAATCAGCCTTTCTCTTGCTCAGAGCTTGTTTGAGGCTGTGGAGAACGGAACGGTCATGCCGAATTTCGATGAAATGGACCCAAATGCCCTCACCTTCCCGCTCCCGCAGGAAATCATCGATGACTTCCATGAATCCTTCTGGGAGCAGGAGATGGTCAAACATATCGCTGGCGGAGAAACGATTCAGATGACGGTGCGCGATTATGCGAGTGAATGGCTGAATGATGCCGTCAAGGACCGTCCCGGCAACCATCGTGTGCGCGATCTCGTGAATATTTTTGCCGAGAAGGGTTTGCCGGTCAAGGCACTCAGCCAATTCTTCACCGAGGACCGCTGGAATGAGTGGACAGGCATGCGTGATAACGGACTTCTCTTCACCCTCGGCCTGCGCCTGAGCGAACCGGATTTCGCCGCTGGCGATGAGGTGGACCAATGGAAGCTTGAACCGTTCATGCGCGGGAAGAAGAAACCCGACCAGTTCTTCCTCTGGTCTGAGCGTCATAAGATTCCGTTCTCCTGGAAGAAACAGCTGGAGGCAGCCGAAGAGGAGCTTGCCCGCTGGAAGGCCTTATTCCCATGGATGGATGATATCCTCACTGAGGACCTGGCTTGGGACTTCCTGACCGATGCCTCCGAGGTGCTTCATATGCTCGGTGCTGAGATTCTGCTGCCATCCTGGTGGCAGGCTATCAAGGATGCGAAGGTGACGATGCGCGCCAAGGTGAAAAACACAAGCCGCCGCAAATCCTTCGTTGGCATCAATGCCCTGCTCGATTATAATTGGCGTTTCTCCGTCAATGGAGCAAACGTATCAGAGGATGAATTCAATAAACTCGTCGAGGAAAAACGCCGCCTCATGTATGTCCAAGGCCGCTGGGTGCGTCTTGACCCGGCTTTCATGAGACGGATGCAGGAGCTGAAGCGTGAGGCCGATGAACGCGGCATTCGCATGATGGACCTCCTCAACCAAGAGCTGACTCAGGACGATGACGAGGAAGCAGTCGATGAGGACCAGTATGCCCGCATTCAATTCGAGCTGAATAATGACTTGAAGCGCTTCATGACGAAGATTCGGTCACTGGCTGATATTCCGCTCATCGATGTGCCGGATACCTTCCATGGCTCTTTAAGACCGTACCAGCAGCAAGGCATGAGCTGGCTGCTCTTCCTGCGAGAGTATGGCTTTGGCGCCTGTCTCGCAGATGATATGGGTCTTGGGAAGACAATTCAATTGATCAGCTATCTATTGGCTGTCAGGGAGAAGAACGGACCGTCCACCTCCCCTGCCTTAATTGTCTGTCCGACATCGGTGCTCGGCAACTGGCAGAAGGAAATCGAGCGCTTCGCCCCTGACTTCAAGGTTCACCTTCATTACGGCTCAAGCCGGAAGAAGGGTGAGCATTTTACCGGCGGCTTCGCTGGAGCAGATGTCGTGCTCACAAGCTACGGCCTGCTTCATCAGGATGAGGAGGAATTCCTCTCCATCACATGGGATGCGGTCGTGCTTGATGAGGCGCAGAACATTAAGAATTCGCATACAAAGCAATCCCGCACCGCCCGCAAGCTGCAAGGGCGCCAGCATATTGCGCTTACCGGGACGCCGATGGAGAACCGCCTAAGCGAGCTTTGGTCCATTTTTGATTTCATCAATAAGGGCTATCTCGGCTCTCAGGCTCATTTTGATAAGCATTTCGCTGCTCCGATTGAAAAGGACGGCGACAAGAAGAAGATTGCCTCCTTACAGAAGCTCATCCAGCCCTTCCTGCTTCGCCGTACGAAGAAGGATGAGGAGGTTGCCCTCAACCTGCCGGATAAGCTTGAGCAGAAGGAATTCGTTACTCTTACCACCGAGCAGGCTGCCTTATACGAGCAGCTCGTGAAGGATACGCTTGAGAAAATTGAGCAATTGAGCGGATTTGAGCGCAAGGGACTGATCCTGCAGATGCTCACCAAATTGAAGCAAATTTGCGACCATCCGGCCCTTTACTTGAAGGAAGAAGCGCCAACTCATATCCTCCACCGCTCCGGCAAAATGGAGAAACTGATCGAGCTTCTAGATGCCGTGTACGAGCAGGATGAGAGTGCACTCGTCTTCACGCAATACATCGAAATGGGTAATATGATCAAGCATATCGCTGAGCGCCGCTACGGCCATAAGGTGCCATTCCTAAACGGCTCTGCCGGCAAGAAGCAGCGTGATGATATGGTCAGTGCCTTCCAGGAGGGCAAGTACCCGATTCTCCTCCTTTCGTTAAAAGCAGGAGGAACAGGACTGAACCTCACCGCCGCTAACCACGTCATCCATTATGACCGTTGGTGGAACCCGGCCGTTGAGAACCAGGCGACCGACCGTGCCTACCGAATCGGCCAGACACGCTTCGTGCATGTCCATAAGATGGTCGCCTCCGGCACGCTTGAAGAAAAGATCGACGCCATGCTTGAGAAAAAACAAAGCTTGAATGACGAAATCGTTCAAAGCGATAACTGGATTACCGAATTGTCCGGTGATGAGCTGAAGGAATTGCTTGTGCTGGATTTATAGAGAGTAAACTGGGGCTCGGACTATTGGTCCGGGCTCCTTTTTTAGGGGGATAATAATCATGGGGATGAGTGTATTCGTTGTGTTTATATTTTTTACGGTGCCAATTTGGGCAGTCGTACTATGTGTGAACTTCATTGCAATCTTGCAAAAGCTGAAATATGAGGAGGACCATCCGCAGAATACGTTTTGGTTTACCGTGTCGGCGACGGTGCTGATTTCTCTCTCATTTTTGGCATCCTAAAAAGAAGGCTGGACCAATTAGGTTCAGCCTTCTTCTTTATCAGCTCGCTTAAGCGATAGATTGTACTTATACACTTCCTCCGGGCTTGAGAGCTTATATCCCAATGCCGGGTTGTAATCAATGAACAGCTCATGATGAAGATAGTCCTTGCTCTTCTCTGAGATGAAGAAAGGAATGCCCTCGAGGTCATGAACCTCATCGCCCTCCTGCCTTTGGTCGATCGATAATTGATAATCAGCGAATAAAGAACAGCTCCCGACATAGGAAGAACCGATACGGATGCCCTCCCCTTCATTCAAATGGAGTGCTTGCAGTTCCTTTAACGCAGCAGGTCTAATCGTTATGGACAATTCCATCTCCGAAACCAGCTCCTTTCAAATGACTAATGAGTTAACATACCCTTCTTGACCTCCTCCAAAACCTTTTATTGACTAAAACTGCCAAATTTCTGTATAATATGCTACAACATTCCATTTAATGACAGACAAAATGTCTACTCTTGTCACATAAGCCAAAGGACTTTCCGATGAATACTCGACCACGGACTGGCATATACATAAAGAAAAATGCCGCACAACCAGATGAATCTTTGACAGGAGATGTTTCCTTACATGACATTACAAGAAAGAATGATGAGACCAGAGGGGTCACGAACAAGCTTACCAATCAAACAGGCAAAAACAACGCTGCGAAACCAAACCGAAATCCTTTCCGACTTGCAGCTCAAGCAAATCCTGCGTCTGCTGCATAAAGACTATAACAATCTTGGGATGACCATCTCCATCTATGAGACGGCCGACCAAGTCAAAGCCGACCGCAGCAAATATGGACAACTCTATCTTGATGACTGGTGCTACCAAGACGCCTTGAACGGCACACTCGGCGGCTACCACAAGCTCGGCACTATTGCCCTCTTCCCCTTCAACCATACCGTCAAGAACCCAGCCTATCGCAAAGGACTCATGCAATTATTCTTAATCCAAGATCTCTTCCATGAAATCCGCCACGCTTACCAGCGTATTCATATGAAAAAACAATATAACACGCCCTATATCACCACCGGCACAAACGGCTACCGCTCCCAATGGATCGAGCGTGACGCCAATCGATTCGCCTATCGCATGATGGAGAAACACCGCAGCACCCTGAACGCTATTCTCGGAATTGACTTTACGTGGAACAGCTGCTGGGGGAGGTTTTATATTACGATTGAACGATGATGGGGTTTGATTAGAATGCCGCTTTCTCGGTTGGGAGGGCGGTTTTTGTTTTTTTGATATGGAGTTGGGCGGGGTTTCGCTCATACACAGGGGGTTTTCGCCCATAAACGGGTGAACTTCGCCCTTAAATCCTGAAATCATGGACATTGTCTGTGAAAAATAATGCCCATCTACGCTCAGAAAGTCAAAATAGACAAGCTATAGTGTTTTTTGAAGGGGATCCTGGCTTTTTCATTGGAATCCGGGCCAAAATAAACCCTTGATGACGATTTTTTGATTTTGCGGGCTTCTCAGGGAGGGCATTCTTAGGAAGAGCCAAAAAAAGCACCAAGCCGACCTCCAGGCCGGCTTGGTGCTTCACTTCTTAATCAAATAAAAGACAGCACTAATCATGCCCCCGATTAACCCGTCCATCATATCAAACATCGTGTCATCTGGATCCCGCCCTTGGGCAGTGAAGTGAAGGATTTTGTCTCCGGCAAATTCGAGCAGCTCCCAGGCTCCTGCCGCGGCCAAGGCAAAGACAATCATGATGGTGGCCCAGAAATGTTTTGGTACTTGTCCGGCGAGTTTCTTCCCGATTAACTGGCGGCCGAGCACAAGGGCCGCGTAGCCAAGCCAGATGCCTGATGTAACATGAAGGAAGTCATCGAAATGATGAATGGCATAGGCACCTCCGAATGTTCCGATGCCAACAGATATAAAAATGAATATGTACGTCATGCTAATCAGAATGGAGTCCAGCGGGTGCTTCGACTTCCATTGCCAGAGGCTGATGACAAGTAAGGATAGACATGTCAGGATGCCCATGAAGCCCTTTGTGCTGAGCCCGCTTATATACATGCACATCGTGCCCGCAAGCATAAGTACCATAACAATCCAAAATAAGATGATTTCTAGCTGTCTGCTTTTCATGGATCATATCTCCTCTCGCTCTATGTATAAGTGGTTTCCTCTCTATTATGACAGAATTTTTTGTGATATTTTGCACAAATGTATTTCCAATAGAAAAAGCCGCGCATATTCGGCGGCATCAAGAGGAGTGTATTCACTTTTCTAAAGTAATGAGGATGTTGAGTTAAGGGGTGTTGGGAATTCATCATTCTTGGTATTGATAATTACGTTCCTTCAAATCAGCGATTTCATTGATAAGCATTTGGAGAATATTCTCGATCCGTTGGAGGTCGTTTTCTGCTGTGCAAACACGGCTGTTTACACTGCCGAGGATGCGGATGAGGTCGGCAAGCATTTCGCGTTCATTCATAGGGCGGGCTCACTCGCTTCCTGTGTCCCTGCCGCCTGCTTTTTCTCGACATTCTTGCGGTCCATGAAGCTTACATTCTCCACAATGACCTCTGTGACGAAAGTTCGCTTGCCATCTGGGTTTTCGTAGGTACGGGTTTGAATCTTGCCGGTAATGCCAACAACCGATCCCTTCTGGCAATAAATCGATGTGTTTTCAGCGATTCGGTTCCAAAGGGTGCAGTTGACGAAATCGACGACATATTCTCCGTTCGCATTCCGGAAGCTCCGTTTTACGGCCAATGTAATATTGGAGACAGCCTTTCCATCAGGGGTGTAGCGCAGTTCAGGATTTTTCGTGAGCCTGCCCACGAGTGTCACTTGGTTCAGCATGTATTTTCACCTCTCTTTTTGTGAATGTATCCGTATCATAATGGGTATTCAGACCCATTGTACATTTGCCTAATTTGAAGTTTCAGCTGTTTTTTAGCGATAAACTTTATGTTTCTCTAGGCAAATTGACTTTTTGCCAATAGGAAGTAGAGTGGGTGGTCGACTTTTGACAATCTCTTCGACAAATTCCTCATTCCTTGTCATTAGCCTGCTCATGCTATAATAGAAAAAAATGGAGACATGGAGGGGCGTCTATGAAGACCTTTAAGCTTGTTTCACTGCAGCTGGTGACAGAGGACGGGGAAGCAGAGGAGATTGAGCTTGTTGATGGCCTTATTATTAATAAGGAAAATGAGGCAAGCACCTGGCTGATTGAAGCATTAATGAACACTGAGCAATATGAATTGGTCAAAAAACAGCTTGAGGGCAAAGGAGATTCCTTTATTATAAGCTGTGTCATCACGAAGAAGGATAACACCCCTGCTTTCTTTGAGGCCTTCTTCAGAAATGCACGCGAGATGGAGGATTATGTGAGCGTATTGTTCAGCGGAAAGCTGCGCAACCGCAGACGTGAGATGGCTGAACTCCTGCTTGATGATCTAATTGATGAGGGACTGACCGGTGCGCAGTTGAAGAGCGCTTTTCGCGACAGCCTCCGCTCCGGAAACCGATAAGTGAAAAAAACTGGCGGGAATTAATCCCCGCCAGTTTTTTGTTTATCGATTGTTGTCTCTTTTATTATTATCATCCGTTCTGTCTGTCGCATCGTCGATTAAATCGTTCGTATCTGTCTCGACGTCATCCTTGATATTATCCATATCATCTCTGAGGTCGTCATCAAGTGTATCGACGCCATTATTTTCACGGTTGTTGTTCGTGTCGTTCGCGTCGTTTAAGTCATTCGCATCGTTGTTGTCGTTGATATCTGTATTGGTTTCCGGAGGAGGGTTTGTATCATTATCATCATTATTGTTACAGCCCACCATTAATACAGAAGCCATAGCCACGCCAAGCAATGCCTTTAGAATTTTTTGCATTCGGATCTTGCTCCTTTCCATTTTCAAGTCTTGACCAAAGGTCTTTTATAGAGTTCCCCGAACGCGCTTGATTATGAGAAGGCAAAAAAAAGAAGCAAGCCCAGATTCAGGCTTGCTAAGAGGGAGAAGTGATATGGTTATCCACCATGATAATATGAATGGCCAATAGCGATTCATATTCTTCTTAATAACCAACTTTCACTCCATATTAAACCTTTTTAGTCGAATTTCGACAATTTGGCCTATGTATTCGGATTACCCAAGGGCAAAAATCAGTTCCGTTTCACAGACAATTTCCCCGTCAACCGTGGCAACGCCCTTCCCTTTGCCGATGGAGCCCCGTACGCGCGTCATCTCGACTTCCAGTCTTAGCTGATCGCCAGGTGTGACCTGCTTCTTAAAGCGGCAGCTGTCAATGCCTGCGAAGAATGGCGTTTTTCCTTTATTCTCTTCCTTCATTAACACAGACACCGCGCCGACCTGGGCCAATGCCTCTACAATCAAGACGCCCGGCATGACTGGATACTCAGGGAAATGCCCGGAGAAGAATGGTTCATTGGCGCTCACATTCTTGATTCCGACTGCTCTTTTCCCCTCTTCCACCTCAATGATTCGGTCTACTAAAAGAAAAGGGTAACGGTGGGGAATGATTTCTTTGATCTGATTGATATCAAGCATATGTATCCTCCTCAATTTTTACACACTAGTCATAAAAAACAGGAGGGGTATCCGCCCCTCCCGCATCATGGTTATTCACCCGTTGTTTTCGTATCCTTGTTGACTAAGTCTGAAATATGAGTCCATGTGGATTTCTCGAAGACATCGCCGGCTTTCCCGTCACCAATGACCGAATAGCCAATCATGGCTCCGCCAATGGCTGCTGTGACAGCGAGTACGGCAACAATCAGGATGCGCGCCCAAATCGGCACAATTCGAAGCCTGATCTTCTCTTCCACCTCAGTCGTTTTCTTTCTCTCTATGCGGCTATTAGGCTCAGTTGACTCTGGCTGTTCGTTCTTCTTACTAACCACTGCTTGCATTGCTCTACTCCTTTAACGAATCCCGTTCACCAGCCCCATCATTTGATCTGCCATGCTTACGGCACGGGATTGGAATTGATACTGCCTCTGCACTTGAATTAACTCAGTCATTTCCGTGCTCACATCGACATTCGATTGCTCGAGCGCCCCTTGCGTAAGAGAAACCTGGTTTCTCAAGGCACCGGTCAGCGGGGTATAAATTTCGTTTTCTGTTACCCCCAATTGTGCCATATTATTCGGGAGAGTAAAAGTATTATCGCTCACATTTTCCAAAAATTGTGGTTTTTCAACAGAGATGATGCCTAAATCAATTGTTTCCGTGCCATTATTTTCATAGGTTACACGAATTTCACCGTCGGAGGCAAATGTCAGCTCCTTCATGTCAGATCCAATCAGGATAGCTTCATTATTCGCATTAAGAACCGGATACCCTTCTGACGTAACCAGCTGCAGCTGATCACCGACTGGGCTTAAATAAAAGGCGCCGTCCCTTGTAAAGCGCGTCTCTCGATTCGCCCCGTTTTGAACGCTTACGGTGAAGTAAAGATTCTCCTTATTGAGCGCCACATCTAAATCCCGGTCTGTTTTTTTGATCGTCCCAAGACCTGTATTCAGTTGGGACTGGCTCATGATAGCGCCGGTGCCGACTCGGATGCCATTTGGTGTCAGCCGCCCCTTCTCCTTCCCTGTCCGCTCCTGATTATTTATCTCCTGTACGAGAAAGTCAGAGAAGTATGCCTGCTTGCTCTTATAGCCGGTCGTTTCCGAATTAGCGAGGTTATGGGAAACTGTGTCGAGCTTCTTCTGCAGCTGCCCCATCGTATTTGAGGCGGTTATCATCATTCTATTCATCGCTCGCTCCCCCTATATCCGTCCAATTTCATTGACCGCTTTATCCATGCTCTTATCATATGCCTGAATAATCTTTTGATTCGCCTCAAACGTCCGGTAAGCTGTCATCAGCTCCGTCATCGTCTTCGATGAATCCACATTCGATTGCTCAATCGCACCCTGGCGCATCGTGAAACTCACATTATCCGTTTCATAGGCAGAAGCAAGCTCACCGCCGTTCAAGCGATACAGCCCGTCCCCCTCCTTAATGAGCTCTCCTTGCGGGTTCGCGCTGAAGGCTGCACCGATACGGGCCATCTGCTGACCATTCTCGGTCATATAACCATCCTTTGATACCGTAAAGTTCTCAGACGCAAGCTGAATCCTCCCGCCATTCTCATCCAATATGTATTGGCCGCTCGCGGTCGTTAAAAAGCCGCTGCCATCGAGTGTAAAGTTCCCGTTTCTCGTATAAAGAGGACCATTTGCCGACTCCACCATGAACAGGACTGTCCCAGCTGCACCTGTCTCTGGATCAATTGGCAGACGCCCGTCAATCAGGGCCAAATCCGTGCTGTTCTTCGTCTCCTTCACCCCGCCTTGAGAAAAGGAAGGAATGGACTCCTGAACATATACACCCGTATTAATCGCCCCAACATAGCTCGACTTCCTCACATCGAAGGAATTCTTGACCGGAACCTTTTCACTCTCATAGCTGTGCAAAAGCATTGCCGGAAACGAGCGCACACTCGCCTCGTCCTCTTTATAGCCGACCGTCTCCGCATTCGCCAAGTTATTCGTCAGCAACTCGGTGCGGCGCTGCTGGGCAATCATCCCTGAAGCCGCTGTGTAAAAACCCTTAAACATCTCGACACCTCTTCCAAAAGGCAATTTACTCTATATCTTTTTATATCGGGAATCCGCAGGCAATCGTACACAGACTTTCGACCTAATTACCGGCATAAAAATAAGACCCGGCCATACGTCCTGCCGGGTCCTCTAAGGAGTGATTGATTAAACTAGTTTACGTCGTGCTATTCTGTCGATGTTCTCAAGCATGATGCCTGTACCGATGGCCACGCAATCCATTGGACTTTCTGCGATGATGACAGGAACTCTCAATTCATCTGCCATCAGCTGCTCAATGCCGTGAAGCAAAGCGCCGCCGCCAGTCAGGATGATTCCGCGGTCAATGATATCTGCTGATAATTCTGGAGGAGTTTGTTCAAGAACCGTCTTAGCTGCATGAACAATAACATAAATGGATTCACGTAAGGCTTCTTCAATTTCCTCTGAACCAACCGTGATGGTTCTAGGAAGTCCAGTTACCATATCACGTCCACGCACCTCGATTGTCTCGTTGCGTGATCCCTTGAATACCGTTGCTACTTTGACTTTAATATCCTCTGCTGTCCGTTCACCGATTAATAGCTTGTATTTACGCTTGATGTAATTTAAAATCTCGGCATCGAATTTATCGCCGGCCATTTTGATGGATGCAGATGTTACGATGTCACCCATGGAAAGAACGGCGATATCCGTTGTTCCACCGCCGATGTCAATAACCATGTTACCACTTGGCTGGAAGATATCCATTCCAGCACCGATTGCCGCAATCTTCGGCTCTTCTTCTAAATAAACCTTCTTGCCGCCGCTCTTCTCAGCCGCTTCACGAATGGCCTTCTGCTCAACACTTGTGATGTTTGTCGGGCAGCAAATGAGGATGCGCGGCTTTGTTAATACACCTTTCACATCCAGCTTGTTAATGAAATACTTCAGCATGGATTCCGTCACATCAAAGTCTGCAATGACGCCATCCTTCAATGGGCGAATCGCGATGATGTTTCCCGGTGTCCGTCCAACCATGCGACGCGCTTCTTCTCCAACAGCCAGCACTCGATTTGTGTTCTTATCAAGCGCAACAACAGAGGGCTCATTTAAAACGATGCCCTTACCCTTTACGTGGATGAGCACATTCGCCGTGCCCAAATCGATCCCAATATCTCTCGAAAACATAAACGAATAATCCTCCTCAAGAAACAATCAGTTTCCTACTTCTGTACTAATTAAGAATTTTATCATATTTTGTTGAAAAAAAGGAACTTTTCGCTTAAAATTTTGGACTATTTAGGGTAAAAAATGAAATTCAAGAGTTGTTTTAAAATAATTTTTATGGTAAATAGTGCAAACGTTCTATTTTTGCTTAATTTAAGTTGTTTTTACACAAAAGGATTATTTATGGTTGGTTTATTGGTAAGTGTGAGTTTGTTTGAAGTGACACTTTTGGGGAGCTTTCTAAGTGATTTTCGCTGTAGACGGCGCTTTCCGCGGGCTTGGCTTCAGCCTCCTCGTCGAGAGTCGCTCCTGCAGGGTCTTCAGTTCAAGCTTTTCCCGTAGGAGTCGCCGTCTTCCGCTGCAATCATTGGGTGGGTTATTAAATTTAGCGAGGTTCATGTATTACTTGTTCACATGAGGTGAATGATTGGGATGGGATGTACCTTTTTATTCTTTGATTTTGAAATACTCTATACAAGCGAAAACTGTCCACATGTGAATAACTCAATTTGAATGGATTCTGTTATTATGTTCAGCTCGCTATTCAACATACGGCAATGTTTATATTGTCTGTACCCACCGACGCTGAATAAGGCAAGGAGGCTTAGCATTTCTCTCATTGTAAGTATGTCCCAACCTGTTATGAATGCTACCCTTGTCTTTTAGAGGCTGCACATTCTCTCTCCACCCATCCATTCCCGCAGGATTGGGCGAAGACTCCTGTGGGAGAAGGAAGCAGGTCTGAGACCGTTCTGCCGCAGGCGAACAGGCTCAGCGCTTCCCCCGCGGAAAGCGAAGTCCAATCCTGCGGGAATGCGTTAGAACGACTCATCACATCATAAAAATGACTCGATGGAGAAGGCTGATGAATGTTAGTCCATGTATTTTAAAAGCCGCACATTCTCTCTCCACCCATCCATTCCCGCAGGATTGGGCGAAGACTCCTGTGGGAGAAGGAAGCAGGTCTGAGACCGTTCTGCCGCAGGCGAGGAGGCTAAAGCAGCTTCCCCCACGGAAAGCGCAGCCCAATCTGGCGGGAATGCGTTAGGACCCTCTATCCACATCTAAACGAGTAGATGGCGGTGAAGCGTGAATGCCCCCCTTGTATTTTAAAAGCCACACATTCTCTCTCCACCCACCCATTCACGCGGGATTGGGCGAAGACTCCTGTGGGAGAAGGAAGCAGGCATGAGACCGTTCTGCCGCAGGCGAACAGGCTAAAGCAGCTTCCCCCACGGAAAGCGCAGCCCAATCCGGTGGGAATGCGTTCGAACATAAATCTCCCCATAATAAAAAGGCCGACAAACCGGCCCTTCAACACATCATCTGCACAGCCAGTCTCATTGAACCGGCTCCTCCTCTGCCTTCCGATACTTCTGCTTCGTCGCCTCTCCCCCTCGAAGATGCCTGATCGACTTATGATAATCAAGAATCTCCTTCACCTCATTGGCCAACTCCGCATTAATATCCGGCAGACGCTCCGTCAAATCCTTATGGACAGTACTTTTGGATACACCAAACTCCTTCGCAATCACGCGAACAGTTTTTCTCGTTTCCACGATATACTTCCCAATCTTGATAGTTCTTTCTTTGATGTAATCGTGCAATTCACTCGCCCTCCCTATTTGTAATAAGAGGAGTACAAGATAGAGACTCGCGGCTTATAAATAAAAATGAATGCTTATATAGAAAGAGTGTTAACTTTTCTTAGATCGCTGATAGAATATGACGATTCCCACCTCTAGAGCCCTCTCTCGCTAATTCAGGTTTGTAACAGTTTATTAGCTTGGTTCCATGTTTATGCACAAAATCCACAATAAGGACAAGATAACGCCTTCTTTTTCCCTGGTCTGCCTATTAAATCATATGCCTGGCCATTACAAATATCGCTGGCATTCGCCTACTTTTGGAAATTATAATGAGGATATTTCCCGAGAAATAGATGGATATCCGTCGAATAAAAACACCCTTGGGCGAATTATCGCCCAAGGGTGTGATGACCATTAGTTACCGGTTTCTTCTCCAGTTTCTGTACTGTCGCTATCTTCAGTTGTAGTTTTTTCATCTTTTTGATCAGCTGCTTTTTCTTCTGCTTTTGATTGGTCAGCTTTTAATGAACTTAACGGTTTGTCGAGATAGTCTAATGGATTGACGGCTGTTTGGTCTTTCCTGATTTCAAAGTGGACATGGTTGCCGGCTTCAGCATTGATTCCGCTTGTGGAACTTTTCGCGATTGCTTCGCCTTGTTTGACTGTTTCGCCTTCCTTGACTTCAATATCAGTTACGGAAGAGTAATGAGTTTCCATGCCTTTTTCGTGTTCAATGACGATGCTGTTTCCAAGCAATGCGTCTTCTTGAACAGATGTTACCTTACCGCTCATGGATGCGATGACTTCGAATTCTTTGCCATCTTTCATGGCGTAGTCAATGCCTGTATTTGGCTGATACGTATTATTATAGAAAACGAGTGATGCCTCTTGCTGTTTTGTATCACCGTTGACATCATAGAATTCCTTCTTGATGACAGCTGAATCAGCTTCCGCCATTGGGATTGTAAATGTTTCAAGTGAATTATTTACTTCAATGGATGGCTCTGTTCCTTCGCTTGTTATGTTCTGTCTTGTTTCAGATGGCTCTTTTGTGAATTCATCATCACTTGCTTGATACACTAAAACTCCTGTCAAAAGGACGGCTGCACTTGTAATATAGATTGCTGGTAAGAACCAACGTTTCTTTGTGATACCTTTCCATTTTGACGATTGAGAAGATCGCTTCTTTTCTTCCTCTCTCATTTTCATCACCTCTGGCATCATTCTGAACACTTTTCAGAAAATATATACATGAGACAGGAAAAATTTTTTAGTTTATGCATTTTCTATTAAAAGTATGCAAAAAAAAAAGACTGCCGCAGCAGTCCTTTATTTCTTCGCAGTAGTATAGGTGGGCAGGTAAGCAGTTGCCTCCTTGATGCTGATATCCTTATAGTAGTGCGCGAGGATGTCCTTGTAGGTCTTTCCTTCCTTTGCCATACCGTTCGCTCCGTATTGGCTCATACCGACGCCATGGCCGTAGCCCTTTGTTGTGATGACGATATCATTTCCTTTTCGGTACCAGGTGAAGTCGCTCGATTTGAGGTTGAGCTTTTCACGAACCTCTTTGCCGGTGAGTGTCTTGCCGCCGATTTTGATTTGAGCGATTCGCTTTCCTTCGGTGCGGGAGATAATCTGGCCGATGTCGGTCTTGCTGCCGACCTGGATGCCGAGCATGCGCTCAAATTCATTCAAGGCCATCTTTGTTTCTTGAAGATATTTGGGTGAATCTTTATCCCATGGACTTTCGACACTGCGCAGGTATGGGAGCGGATTCTGCCAATAGTCCTCTGAATTTTCCGTGTAGCCGTTGCTTGTGGAGAAGAAGGATGGTGTGATTAATTCATCCTTATACGTCAGAATCTGCCCTCTCGTCGCTTGGACAGCCTCTTCAATCCTTTTTCGCTTTTCCTCATATTGATTGCCCCACTGTGCCCGAAGCTCCTCATCACTTAAGTATACTTGGTCATTGACCGTATCGGTGATGTCAGCATTTGATGGGAGATCCTTTTTCTTTTGGGCCGTTAAGGTCTTTGTCACAAACGTCCTGGCCGTCAATGCCTGTGCTTTCAGCGCCTCCATCTCGAAGCTTGCCGGCATTTCAGCAGCGACGACCCCGACGACGTAATCCTCTAGATTGACGGTTTCGACCGTATTGGTTTTATTACGGAATACATTAATACTTGCCATGGGATCATCCTCCTTTGGCTTTTCCTTCGGTGTTGATGCTGGTTGTGCGGCGGTTTCCTTCTTATCTGAGAAAGGTGCCACCAGGAGAGCTGGTATAAGAATAACAACAACGGCAATGACGCTTAGTGTGACAAGGACTGGCTTCCAATGCTTCATATATGGCTTTCTCCCCTCTATTCAGTTATCCAATACTCTTCATATGTATGAACTGACAGCGGGAAATATGTACAGGTTAGCCCTTTCGTTTTTGGTATTCTCGAATAGAAGCTATGAGTATGAAGACGAAAGCTGCGGCAAGAATGAGGTTTAATAGGACATTCACTAATTTGAAGATGATGATGGCAATAACCAGCAACAGGATGATTTTGATGAGCAGACTGTTGTCTAGATTTTTCATTCTGATTCACCTCCTTCCTAACATTCTATCAAACTTTCATTATTTTCAAACAATTATCCCCATTATCAACATGCTGTGTATAACTTTGTGGATAAATCGTGGAAAAATATTTTTAGACGAATTCCTACAAAAATTTCACTCTCAAACTTAGTGTAATCATGTTTATTTTTTTGAAGTGTCATTTTTACCAATGAATATGTGGATAATCCTGTGCATAACTAAGCCTACCATGTGCATAACTTGTTGAAAATTTGTGAGTTAGTCTGTGGATAATTGTGCATAAGCTGTTGATATGTCTTTTTAGGATATCCTTTTCATAGAATGGAGTACGCAATGCAAAAAAGCCAGACCATGAGCCTGGCTTTCGATACATTGCTATGAATAAAATTAGGCATTTTCAGCGATAATTTCGGTTTGTTCCTTTGTTTCATTAATGCGTTCGATGTCTGCACCTAAGGATGCCAATTTTCCGTGGAAGTTTACGTATCCGCGGTCAAGATGCTTAAGCTCAGTTACGCGGGTAACGCCATCAGCCACTAATCCAGATAGGATCAAGGCTGCAGCTGCACGTAAATCCGTTGCAGAAACTTCTGCTCCTTGCAGGTTCGCATCACCGGAAATGATAACAGAGCGCCCATCAATCTTGATGTCAGCGTTCATGCGGCGGAATTCCTCCACATGCATGAAGCGGTTTTCGAAGACCGTCTCTGTGATCATGCTTGTGCCTTTTGCACGAAGCAATAGGGCCATCATCTGTGATTGCATATCTGTTGGGAAACCTGGGTGTGGCATTGTCTTGATATCCACAGCTTTCATGATATCTGGACCAATTACACGAAGACCATCTTTCTCTTCCTGAACGATAATACCCATCTCTTCCATTTTGGCAACAAGGGATGATAAATGTTCTAAAACGGCTCCTTGTACTAGGACATTTCCTCCTGTAATTGCCGCAGCAACCATGAATGTTCCTGCTTCGATACGGTCTGGGATAATGTGATGTTCTGTACCGTAAAGTTTGTCTACACCTTCAATGCGAATCGTTGCTGTGCCAGCACCTTTCACTTTAGCGCCCATTTTGTTCAAGTAGTTCGCCAAATCAACAATTTCAGGCTCTTTTGCGCAGTTCTCAAGAATCGTTAGACCATCGGCTAGAGCAGCTGCCATCATAATGTTTTCTGTTGCACCCACACTTGGGAAGTCCAAATAAATCTTCGCACCTTTAAGACGACCATCAACCTCTGCTTCAATGAAACCATTGCCGACTCTGACTTTTGCACCCATTGCCTCGAATCCTTTTAAATGCTGGTCAATCGGGCGGGACCCAATCGCACAGCCGCCAGGAAGTGCTACGCGAGCTTTCCCGTTACGCGCTAAAAGGGAACCCATCACGAGGACAGAAGCACGCATTTTGCGAACATATTCAAATGGCGCCTCATCAAATAACGGCTTAGAAGCATCAACGGTTACCGTATTGTTACTGAAAGTTACTTCTGTATTTAAGTTACGGATTACTTCGTTAATCGTATATACATCGGATAGTTCCGGAACGTCTTTAAGAACGCTTTTTCCTTCACTTGCTAATAATGTTGCAGCTAATACAGGTAAAACGGCGTTTTTAGCACCCTCTACTCGAACTGTACCTTCCAACCTGTTTCCGCCGCGGACAATGATCTTTTCCAAATTTATTCCCCTCCGCGTTCAATATCTCTATATTAGTATTCAAATGCTATTATCGGTGTGCCAATGGTAACGGTTGTTCCTTCCTCCTCCTGTGTTTCGCGGAATGCAAGCTGAAGGTTAACCCCATTTGGCAGCGTATTTTCAAATTGTTTGCTGTTAGCAGAAATTGATATGAAATCGCTCTCTACAGCACTTTCCACTGACGTTGCATCAAATAATTTCATCCAGTTTTTATAAACAACCTTATCCATAGTATCACCGGTTCTCACCTTTAGACAAGCGAAATAATCAGGTTCATTTTTAAATAAACCTTTCTTCCCGGTTTTTATTTGCTTACGGATATAAGCTGCATGTCCGTCTGACCATTTCTCACCCTGAATAGAGTACAAAATCGCAATTTCATTACGTTCATCAGACATTACCTTAATAGTAGAACGTACACCCAATTCCTCATCGACACGACTGCCTGTCCATGCCTGGTAATCAGAAGTATTCTCCTCTGTCCACACATAGTCAGTAAACCGTTCTTTAACCTCGGATGTCACAACTGACAGACTTCCCTTTGTACTTGAGCGCGCTAAGATACTCCAGCCCAAAACATCAGCGTCTGGATTTATCTCGAAAACTCGATCAACGATTTTTTCTAAATCACTCGTTGCCAAAGCTTCTGTCGTTTTATTCCCTACATATAAAAGCATCAAACCAACAATTACAGGTAATACGACCTTTTTAAGCATGTACCTCACTCTCCCCATAGAGCTAGTTTGCCCCAAAGAGAGGTATGTAAATACATAAGTCCGTTCGTCATCATCTGACATTACTCAAACAAAAGCGGTAATTGCCGTGAATATCCCAAATACGTCAGGAAAAATCCGCTCACTGTCGACCCAATCGCGATTGTCAGCAAAATATACAGCACTCTTGCCTGTACAACCCGGCCAGCCCGAAGCAGCTTATCGAAATGGATTGCTTGCAGCGCCCACCATGTCACCCCTATAAAAAATAAATGACTGATGATACTGATTAAAGCTTGAAATCCAAAACTACTCATGATCATTTCCCTTCTCTACCCAGAGATATACGATAACAGTGTAACATATTTATTTCCTGTCTTCCTCTTTTTCTGCAATTAATCGACTAATTTCTGCAAAAAAGTCCTTAATCCCTATAAATATAAGTAAAAATGTTTGGTAATATCAATCAATCCTTCAGAAAACTAGATCGATACGCCTAATAAACATCCATACTATTGTAAACCATTCCTCCCCCTAACACACTTACAAAATGGTAAGTTTCTAAACTAATTTTCGCATCTAGAACCATACACTGGAAAAATGTAAGCCCATTTGGGGAGGGAGAAAAGTTATAGGCATCATCTCGAATGAATCTTCTCGTAAACAGACTAGACTGTGTTATTTAGGTGTCCTGCGTAGATTTTTCTCTCGAAAAGGCTCTCAATATCAAAATGGCGTCATTTATAGTTCCTTTTGAAGACAATATCCTCTAAAATCTTATCTTCCAGCCGGGATCGGTCTTCGTTTCTGAAGGAAATATTGATGAATCCTTTATTTAAGGGCGAAAATATCAGGGTATGGGCTCGGCTAAACCCTTATGGGCGGTAAATGTAGTGTATGAGCGAAACCCGTATCCCCTGCAGACACCCTCCACCCCATGACAGCACAAAAAAAGCCCGCCCAGCCAAAGCCGGACGAGCCTTCCTTATCTCAATAAATTCACCATGTCCGCGAAGTTGCCTTGATAAAAATCAAGCAGGACATTTGGGAACAGTCCGAGGAGGAGCGTTCCGCCTAAGCATAATCCAATGGCGAGCCCCATTGGGAGGGAAACCGCGCGCTCTCGCCGCTCCTCACCTGGGCGGGCAAACATATGGACCATGACGTTGAAGTAGAACACATAAGAGATGACGGTGGCAATGAGCATGATTGCTGCCAAGATGTAATGACCATCCTCCTTTGCAAAGAAGCTGACGAAGATATTCAGCTTCCCGATGAAACCAGCTGTTGCCGGAATCCCAGCGAGCGATAGAAGGAAGATGCTCATTGATACAGCCAAGACAGGTGCCCGCTTATATAAGCCGGCCAAGACATACACATCATCCTCTTCCCCGTCCTTGATGATAAATTGGATGATGGCTAAGGCGCCTGCCACCATGAACACATAGGCGATCAAATAGAACCAGAGCGCTTCAATCGTATATTGGCCAAAGGCAGCCACTGCAGCTAGCAAATATCCGGCATGACCGATGCTGGAGTAGGCGAGCATTCTCTTCAAGCTTCTTTGGCGGAGGGCGATGATGTTTCCGACCAGCATCGTCATTCCCGCTAGTACCGCTACATACTGGTGATTGGCGGTGAAGATGGAGAGAAATCCAATGGAATCCATCGTTGCCGTCATAAAGACAGTCACAACAACCCGCATTAGTAGGGCGAACGCGGCTGCCTTTGAGACGATGCTCAAAAAGGCGGTAACCGGAGTAGGCGAACCCTCGTACACATCCGGTGCCCACATATGAAACGGTACGGTGGCCAGCTTGAACGACAGACCGACCAGCAGGATGAAGAAGGATAGTCCAGCTATATATTGATATTGCGCGTTCGTCTCAATCGCGAATTGGTTACTGAGCTCATAGAGATTCGTCGTTCCGCCGAGTCCGTACAAGTAGCTCATCGCGAATAGAATGATAGCTGTCGAGATGCCGCCATTAACGACATATTTCATCGCAGCCTCTGTTGACTTGACTGATGATTTTCTCATACCCGCAAGGATGTAGGAGGAGACAGAGAGCAGTTCAAGACCGACAAAGAGTGTAATTAAGTCAGCACTAGATGTCATGACCATTCCGCCTAGAAGGGCGGTTAGGAATAAATAGAAGAACTCTCCCTGATACGGCCCCATCCCTCCTGCTGGCTTATGATCGATTGCTAAAAGCAGCACGATGGCGGCCCCAATTAAGAGGACCATCTTAAAGGCTTTCGCGAATGTATCGAGCACAAAAGTATCATACAAGATTGAACCTGGCTCTGCTGAAGTCAGGCTGACAACCATCACTAAGGCAAGCAGCACACTCACGAATGCGAACCAGCCAAGGATTCTTCTCCCAACCTCCTTCGGCATAACAAGGTCCAGGATGGAGAGCAGAACCGCCGCGGCAAGGATGATAAACTCCGGCATCATTAAGCTCCAGTTAAATGAAAGCAGGGTATCCATATCCATTCCGCCTCACCCCCCTATTCCTGAAATTGCGCGCTCAAGGATGGATGGATAAACACCGATGACCACAATAATGCCAACTAAGACAGCTGCCGGGACCCATTCGACCAAGCGAAGGTCATGGGCCTGTTCATCCCCGCTGCCGAATGTCATTTTCAGCACAGAACGGAGTACATAAACAGCTGTCAGAATAAGTCCCAGTGCTCCTATCGCACCAAGAACAGGTTCCTTCTCAAACACACCGAGGAAGGCGAGAAATTCACTTACAAACCCTGATAATCCAGGCAAGCCGAGCGATGCCATCCCGGCGGTGAGCAAGAAGCCGGAGAACACCGGCATCCCGTTCCAAAGTCCACCGAGCCTCCTCATATCAGTCGTTTCATAGCGATCCTGCAAGACTCCCACCAAGAGGAAGAACAAACTGGCAATCAGTCCATGGGACACAACCTGGAAGATTGCTCCCTGCATGCCCGCATCATTCATCGCTCCAAGCCCCATTAGCACAATCCCCATATGGGAGACAGACGAATAGGCGAGCAAAAGCTTGAAGTTTGTCTGGATAAGAGCAAGGAATGCCCCGTATAAAAGATTAATCACACCAAGCAGGATGATCCAAAAGGAAATCTTGCTGAACTCCTCCGGGAACAGCCCGACAGCAAATTGAATCAGACCATAGGCGCCAATCTTCAAAAGAATACCGGCATGGAGCATGACCACAGCGGGCGGCGCCTCAACATGGACCTTCAATACCCAGGAATGAAGCGGGAAAATCGGCAGTTTAATGCCGAAGGCCACAATCAAGGCAATAAGCAATCCATACTTCAATTCTGAGCTGATTGGGGACAATAATGTTTGTCCGCCGAGGGAAAGAATTTGTTTTAGAATCTCGATATTGGACGTGCCTGTCTTTGCGAACAAGACGGCAATCACGAACAACAAGATCGCTGAACCGAGACCGTTATAGATCAAAAAGCGATACGCAGCCTTCTCGCGGTCAAATCCTCCCCATTTCCCAACCAAGAAGAAGGTTGCCACAAGTGTCACCTCAAAGAAGAGGAAAAATAAAATTAAATTCTCAGCCGCAAACACGCCGAGCATCCCTGTCTCAAGCAGCAGGAACAGACTGAAATATCCTTTCCACCCCTTCTCTATCTGCCAGGTGGATGCTATCGCCGCAAGCGTACTGAGTACAGCTGTTAAAAGAATCATCACATAGGAAAAGCCATCAATCCCAAGCTCAAACGGAACGGCATACATCTGGCTGAATTCATTGCCCGTATTGCCGAGCTGGAACCAGTTCGCATAAACGGCATAGCTGCTCCATTTATGTCCGGATACAGCGATAATTAATGAAAGAACTAGCGGGATGACTGTCCCAAGCACACCGACCAACTTGAGTAATCGTTTGTTATCACTTGGCATGAGCCAGAGGATCAGCATGAACAGAAGCGGAGCGAAAACAAGCAAGGTCAACATCATCGTACATACCCCCCTGTCAGTGCAAAGATGACGAGGATAACGGCAAGGCCGATAAAGGCGACTGCCCCATATAGCTGCATCTGCCCATTCCCGGCATCTGCTCCCCTAGCCCCCAGCCGGTCAATCACTCCGCTGATGAGCGAGCCAATCCCTTGCACAATATACCGGTCAAACCAAGAAAGCACATAACCAATTCCCTGCACAAGCGGAACGGCTGTCTTAGCGTACACCTCATCCACATAAAATTTATTCACGAGCATACCTGGCATCTCCAGGTCTTCTCTCCCTTTTCTGCCAAAGAGCCAATACGCACTGCCACTCCCTGTCAGAAAAGCAAGAACCGCCGCCAGTGCAATCCAGCCAGGAGCCTCTGTATGACTCGCCTCCATATATACATTCCCTTCCATTAGCCACTCCCCTAGATATTCTCCAAACCAAGGGGTATTGAGGTAGCCAGAGAAAATAGCGAGCACACCAAGCACCATCATCGGTATGATCATATTTCTTGGAGACTCCTTGACTTGCCCCTTCATTTTAGCCGGGCCAGTGAACACCAAGAAGAAGAGCCTGAACATATAAAAGGCCGTCAAGACTGCTGTGATGAGAGCTAAGGCAAACAGTAACGGATGGCCGGCATTCCAGGCAGAAATCAAGATCTCATCTTTACTGAAGAAGCCTGAAAGAAGCGGGAATCCGGTCAATGCCAATGTCCCGATGAGGAAGAGCATACCTGTCAGGCGCAGCTTTGAAAATAACCCGCCCATCTCAAGGATGTTCTGCGTCTTTACCGCATGAATGACACTTCCTGCCGCTAGGAATAGCAACGCCTTGAAGAAGGCATGCGTCGTTAAATGGAATACCCCAGCAACATATCCGGCAGAGCCGAGCGCAAGCATCATGTAGCCTAATTGACTGACCGTTGAATACGCAAGAATTCGTTTAATATCATTTTGGCCGATTGCAATCAGTGCCGCAAAGATTGCTGTGAATGCACCAATAATCGCAACTGTCAGCAAGGCAGCCTCGCTGGCAAGGAAGAGCGGGAACATTGTCGCAACGAGATACACACCTGCGGCAACCATGGTCGCTGCATGGATAAGGGCGGAAACCGGTGTCGGCCCCTCCATCGCATCCGGAAGCCAGGTGTGAAGCGGGAATTGCCCTGATTTCCCCATCGCCCCGATGAAGATGAGGATGGCCGTCAACGTAATCATTCCATCTGATACCGCTCCCGATTCCACTTTTGCAAAGATATCCACGATCTCGAAGGTACCGGTCTGCCAGAATAAGAGAATCATTCCGATCAATAAGCCAACATCCCCGATCCTTGTCATGATGAATGCCTTCTTCGCGGCATCACGGGCGGACTCCTTATAAAAGTAGAACCCAATCAAGAGGAAGGAACCTAAGCCGACCAACTCCCAAAACACATACAGCTGGAGGAGATTCGGCGACAGAACCAGCCCGAGCATTGCAAACGTAAACAATCCCAAATAGGCATAGAAGGTAGCTATTCGTCCATCCCCCTTCATATAGCCGATAGAATACATATGTACAAGTACACTGACCAGTGACACGATCACAAGCATCAATGCATTCAATTGATTGACCTCAACACCCGCTGTCAGGCGAATATCCCCTGCCTTCAGCCACTCAAATGAGGCTCGGTAGGTTGGTGAATCGATACGCTCGACGAGAATAAAGGCCGCCCCGATAAAGGTCAGGGCCAATAGGCCGGTTCCAATATAGGCGCTCGTCTGCTTCAACCTCTGGCCGAAGAGCAAGAGAATCACAAATGACAGCAGGGGAACTAGCGGGATGACCCACACAAACTCCATCATGTATACATTTCCCCTTCTAACTAGAATGGTTCAGCTTATTCATCTCATCCACATTGACGGTTTTGCGATTTCGGTATAAAGCAATCAAAATTGCGAGCCCGACAGCCGCCTCAATCGCTGCGACGGCTATGACAAATAAGGCGAAGACCTGACCGTCAATGGCCGGGGCAGGCCCCAGCTTGCTGAAGGCAATAAGGTTGATATTGACGGCGTTCAGCATCAATTCAATGGAGACGAGGACCATGATCATGTTCCTTTTCGTCAATGCGCCGTACAGTCCGATGCAAAATAAAATCAAGGCCAATGTTAAATAGGCCGGAAGCGGTACCGTGCTCATGAATCCCCATCCTCCTTTTCATCCTTTTTCGCAAGAACAATCGCACCGACAAGCCCAACAAGAAGCAGCACAGACAAGAGTTCAAACGGAATCACATACTCACTGAAGATGGAGATCCCAATCTTCTCGGTATTATCCGCATGAAGCCGTTCGGACTGATTGCCAAAGTCCAAATCATAAATACCGGCATACACCACAGCGGCAAAGCCGAGGATTCCAAGCAGAATCAACGCCTTGCCGAATGGCCGGACCTTTGATGGGCTCTCATCCTGGTGATTCGTCAGCATGATGCCAAAGAGCATGATGATCGTGATGGCACCTGAGTAAATCATAATCTGGACGACCGCCGTAAATTCCGCTGATAAGAGCAGGAAGATACCGGCGACGCTGACAAAGGTCAAAACAAGCGCCAGCATCATATGCATGACCTTCGTCAAGTTGATCATCATGACCGCGCCAGCGACGGCCGTAAATCCTAAAATCATAAATGCGATGACTTCCCCGCTCATTGCTGATTCACCTTTCGAATATTTTCATCATTCTCATCAAGCCACTGGAGATTCTTAAATAATTCATCCCGGCTATACTCGGCAAGCTCAAAATTATTCGTCATCACGATGGCCTCCGTTGGGCAGACCTCTGTACATAAATCACATAAAATACAAATCTCAAAATTGATATCGTAGGTGTCGATAATCTTCTTACCCTTCTTAGTGGGATCAGGGTGCTTCTTCCCGGTGAGGTGAATGCAATCTGTCGGGCAGATGTTCACACATTGATTGCAGACGATGCATTTCTCCGGATAGAATTTCTGGATGCCGCGGAACCGGTCCGGAAGCATCATCGGTTCATTTGGGTAATCATAGGTGACTTTATCCTTGGTTAGATTCTTCAGCGTATATTTCAAACCTTTGACTAGACCGAGCATAGGATATCCTCCCTTACATGATTTTCAACAATAGGGCCGTCACAAAAATATTCACAAGCGCCAGCGGCAAAAGCACCTTCCAGCCGAACTCCATTAAATGGTCCGCTCTCAGACGCGGCAGGGTGACTCGTACCCAGATGAGGAAGAAGGTTACGGCAAACCATTTCAACGCAAACCAAATTGCTCCTGGAATCACATCAAGAAACGGAAGCGGATGCCAGCCGCCGAGGAATAGTACGACAGTCAGCGCCGCCATCGCAAACATATACACATACTCTGACAGCATGAAGAATGCCCATCGGAATCCTGAGTACTCCACATGGAATCCGGCAACAAGCTCTGATTCCGCCTCGGACAGGTCAAACGGCACCCGGTTCAATTCTGCGACTGCTGCTATGAAGAAGATGATGAAGGCGAGCGGCTGCTTGACGATATTCCACAGGCCCTCCTGCCCGGCGACAATGTCATTTAAATTGAGACTTCCACTCAAGAGGACGACGCCAATCACCGACATCACGAGCGGCACCTCATAGGAAATCATCTGGGCACCGGCCCTCATCCCCCCAAGGAGCGAGTACTTATTATTGGAGGCCCACCCGGCCGCCAGGATGCCGACCGTCGATAAGCTCGAGACCGCAATATAATAGAGGAGACCCACGCCAAGGTCGGCGAACTGGAGCTTATCTGTAAACGGCAGAACAGCAACGACCATCATGGCTGGTGCAAAAGCTATCATCGGTGCAAGCTTAAAGAGCGGCTTATCAGCCATCGCTGGCACCGTGTCCTCCTTAATCAAGAGCTTCAATACATCCGCTACTGTCTGCAGCAAGCCGAAATTCCCGCCAAGCTGATTCGGTCCGTGACGGAGCTGCATATAGCCCATCACCTTCCGCTCTGCCAATATCGCAAAAGTAACAAAGCCTAAGATGACAAACATGAGCACAATCGCAGCAATGAAAAAGAACGCAAACGTTCCAAGGCTGGGCGCCGAGGTCAGTAAATCCTGCACCATCACCCATCAACCTCCCCAAGCACGATATCAATAGCTCCTAGAATCGCAACGAGATTCGCAATATTTTCTCCCCTTAATAATTTCGGCAGAATTTGAAGGTTATAGAATGAAGGACGCCTGAATTTCAGACGATACGGCTCCTTCTTCCCCTCACTGGCTATATAGCAGCCAATCTCACCACGCGGGGATTCAATGCGGACAAATCCCTCTCCCTTTGGCGGCTTCACGATTTTTGGCACCTTCGCGAGGACCGGTCCACTCTCCGGAAATTGCTCAATGGCCTGCTCTAGGATCTTCAGGGATTCTTCCATTTCATCCAAGCGGATTTCATAGCGGGAGAGCACATCTCCTGTTTCACGTGTAACACTGCTAAAATTAAAACGGTCATAAATGGAATAGGGCGCCGTCTTTCGGAGATCTTGATCAATGCCTGTGCATCTTAAATTCGGACCGCTGAGTGAATACGCAATCGCCTCATCCGCCGAATAAATCCCAATCCCTTTTACCCGAGTCTGGAAGATTTCATTGCCGCTGACCAGATCACGATAACCGGCAAGCTGCTCACGCATATACGGGATGAAATTTGCCACCTTCTCAAACCATCCGTCCGGTGCATCCCACTTCACGCCGCCAATACGCATATAGTTGAAAGTGAGGCGTGCCCCTGACAGTTCATTGAGAAAATTAAGAATCATCTCCCTCTCCCTGAATGCATAGATGAACGGGCTCGTTGCCCCTAGGTCAAGAACGAATGTACCCCATGCTACAAGATGGCTCGCGATGCGGCCAAGCTCCATCGCCATGATGCGTAGGTATTCCGCCCGCTCCGGCACCTCGATATTCATCATCGTCTCAACGGCATGGCAAAGCACATAATTATTCGTCATCGCAGACAAATAATCCATCCGGTCCGTGTACGGAATGATTTGCGTATATTGCAAATCCTCCGCAAGCTTCTCCGTCCCCCTATGTAAATAGCCGATAACAGGTGTCGCCTCCGTGATGATTTCCCCGTCAATCTTGACGACGATGCGCAGAACCCCATGAGTACTCGGGTGCTGAGGGCCAACATTCAACAGCATTTCCTCTGTACGAATCATCCGCTACACCTCCACATCATCATATTGGACATAATCCTTGCGAAGCGGGTAGCCTTCCCACTCCTCCCCCAATAGGATGCGTTTCAAATCCGGATGCCCGGTAAAATAGATACCAAGTAAATCATACGCCTCTGACTCGGCCCAGTTCGCCCCCGGCCATAGCGGTGTCACCGACTCAATCTCCGGCTGCTCCCGGTCTATCTTTACCTTTACGACAACATCCCGCTTAAATGACAACGATTGTAAATATAAATATACTTCAAAATGCTCCAAAAAGTCCGTTCCGTGAATTTCTGATAAGTAATTAAATTGAAGCTTTGGATGATTGCGCAAGCATGTTACCACTTCCAGATAGGCCTCCCTATTCACAACCAAGGTAGGAACATCCTTTGAAAGTCTATTAATATAGGCATCTACCAGACTATCCGCTCCAAGCTCCTCCTTAATGATTGCTCTGTAAGAGTCAAGGAGCGATTGATTGGGTGAAGGAGCCGCTTCTTCGGAACTCTCTTTTGGCTCCTTTCCTGCTGCTCCCTTTAACTTGGCCGCTGCCGCTGCTTTCGCTTTTGCCGCAGCAATGGCTTTTGCCTTTTCTTTATCTGGGTCTGTATCTCGGTTTTGTTTGGCGAGAGCCGCCGCTTTCGCTTTTGCGGCTGCTGCCGCTTTTCTCTTTGCTAAATCTTCCGCTCCTGCTTCTCCTCCCTCTGCCATTCGCTTCTGCTTGGCAAGGGCGGCCGCTTTTGCTTTCGCGGCTGCTGCGGCTTTTTTCTTCGCGAGGTCATCTGTTCCTGCTTCTTCTCCCTCTGCCATTCTCTTTTGCTTGGCGAGGGCAGCGGCCTTTGCTTTCGCGGCAGCCGCGGCTTTTTTCTTCACGAGTTCATTCGCTTCTTCATTCTCTCCCTCTGCCATTCTCTTTTGCTTGGCGAGGGCAGCAGCCTTTGCTTTCGCGGCAGCTGCGGCTTTTTTCTTCACGAGGTTATTCGCTTCTTCATTCTCTCCCTCTGCCATTCTCTTTTGCTTGGCGAGGGCAGCCGCTTTTGCTTTTGCGGCTGCTGCGGCTTTTTTCTTCGCTAGATCATCCGCTTCTTCATTCTCTCCCTCTGCCATTCTCTTTTGCTTGGCAAGGGCTGCTGCCTTTGCTTTTGCGGCTGCTGCGGCTTTTTTCTTCGCTAGATCATCCGCTTCTTCATTCTCTCCCTCTGCCATTCTCTTTTGCTTGGCGAGGGCTGCGGCCTTTGCTTTCGCGGCAGCCGCAGCTTTTTTCTTTATGAGGTCTTCTGGGTCAGTAATAGGCTCAATGGCTGCCTCTGTTGGATTGGTCTTTTCAACTTTTGGCTCTTCTTTTGGCTCTACTTTCGGCTCTTCGGCGGAGCTCTTTTTTGCGCGCCGCTTCGCATTCTCTTCTGCCATTCTTTTCAGTACCTCTATATCCCGCCGGCCCACCTACATCACCTTCTTCCCGGTCTTTGCCTCATAAGCAATCTTCTCTTTTAATTTATTGATTCCATAGATTAAGGCTGCTGGATTTGGCGGGCAGCCTGGTATGTACACATCCACCGGGACAATTTGATCGACCCCTTTGACGACACTGTATGATTTCACGTATGGACCGCCAGCTGTTGCGCAGGATCCCATGGCAATGACCCATTTAGGTTCAGGCATTTGATCGTAAAGGCGGCGCAGGATGGGCGCCATTTTTTTCGTAACGGTGCCAGAGACAATCATCACATCAGATTGGCGCGGAGATGTCCGGAAAAAGGACCCGAAACGGTCAACATCATAATGAGAGGATCCGACAGCCATCATTTCAATTGCACAGCAGGCAAGTCCAAATGTTAAAGGCCATAGCGAATTCCCTCTTGCCCACCCCTTTACCTGCTCTAAGGTGGCAAAAAAGATATTGCGCTCTAGCTCGGCCTTTTCCTGAACAGATAGCTGATTCATATTCAATTCCATTTAAGCACCTTCTTTCTCCAGGCATACGCCAGTCCAAGGATAAGCATGAAAACAAATATCAGCATCTCAATCAGTGCAAAGACGCCTAATTTCTCATAGGCTACTGCCCATGGATAGAGGAAAACCGTTTCTACATCAAATAACACAAACAAAAGCGCAAATATGTAATAGCGGACATTGAATTGAACCCGTGAATCATGAAATGGCTCAAGTCCGCTTTCATAGGTGGTGCGCTTAGCCTCCGTCGGCTTATTTGGTCTGAGAATTTTCCCCATGGTGAGCGCGACGACCGGAAGCAGGATACCAAGGCACAAAAAAATCAGAACGATTATGTAATTGTTCTGATACCAATGTAACGATGCCATCTTCACCCCTCCGAATACTCGTATTTTTTCAGGCAAGAATTCTCTTATTATGCAATAAATGTAAGCGTATACATTATAACATTGCCCCGCAAGGCTGTCGATATGTCGGACGACCCTTTGGCCGGGGAAAACACCCTATCTCCCCAATACTAGTATGTATATTACAGGCAGCGGAAGTTATGAGTACTATTGAGGAAGGCTGGAACTTCTGCCTCGGCAGGCTGGATTATTGTCGAAAACGGGGGTTTGGCTATAGCAATCTTCATTAGAATCTTCCTCGTTCAAAAACGCCGTAATTTAAACTGTTTTTGAAGAATTGAGATGAAAATGCAGGAATTCCTTCAAAAAAAACCTTCCACTAGTCTTTTTTGACCTTTTAAGCATGGAAGGGTCTAGATTTCTAAGAAAAATAACCATGATTTCATTGTTTATGGGCGATTTCCATCCATTTATGGGCGGCGAACATCCTATATGGTAATCATCACCTGTAGGCGAACAATCATCCGTTTGCTTGGGGCAATCGCCCGATCTGAGCGACATGGACACACGCACTCCATGACAAAATTCTCCCCATCTAAAGCAAAAACCCGCAGAATAAGCAATCGCTCATCCTGCGGGTATCTTATCAGAGATCAATGTCTTTGTTGTTCAGCAATATCTAGACGGTTTAAAGCACGCTTGAGTGCCATTTCGGCGCGGTGTGCGTCGATTGCAGCTTGTCTGTCTGCAAGACGTTTTTCTGCGCGCGCTTTGGCCTGTTTGGCGCGAGCAATGTCAATGTTCTCTGCACGTTCAGCTGACTGGGCTAGAATGGTAACTTCCTGTCCGTTAACTTCGACGAAGCCTCCGGATACAGCAACCCATTCGGTATGGTTGCCGTTTTTCAAACGGACAGCGCCAATATCAAGCGGCGCGACCATTGGAATATGTCCGGCAAGAATACCTAGTTCCCCAGTTTTTGCTTTTGTGCTGACCATTTCCACTTCATCTTCCAAAACAGGACCGCCAGGAGTAACTACAGAAACTTTAATCGTTCTCATATATGCGCCCTCCTATAGGATCCGTTTGGTTTAAGCCTCTACGCCCATTTGCTTAGCTTTTTCAACCACGTCTTCGATGCGGCCGACTAGGCGGAATGCATCCTCAGGAAGGTGGTCGTACTTACCGTCAAGGATTTCTTTGAATCCTTTAACAGTTTCTTTAACAGGCACGTAAGAACCTTTTTGGCCAGTGAATTGCTCTGCCACGTGGAAGTTTTGAGATAGGAAGTTTTGAATACGACGCGCACGCGCAACCGTCAATTTATCTTCCTCACCTAATTCATCCATACCGAGGATGGCGATGATATCTTGCAATTCTCTGTAACGTTGAAGCGTTGATTGGACGGCACGAGCTACTTCATAATGCTCTTCTCCGACGATGTCTGGAGAAAGGGCGCGAGAAGTGGAAGCCAGCGGGTCCACCGCAGGGTAGATACCCATCTCGGATAGTCTACGCTCTAGGTTTGTTGTTGCATCTAAGTGGGCGAATGTTGTAGCCGGAGCCGGGTCAGTATAGTCATCGGCTGGTACATAGATTGCTTGGATAGATGTAACAGAACCTACGTTAGTAGATGTGATACGCTCTTGTAATTGACCCATTTCAGTCGCCAATGTTGGTTGGTAACCAACGGCAGAAGGCATACGTCCAAGAAGGGCGGATACTTCAGAACCGGCTTGTGTGAAACGGAAGATGTTATCGATAAAGAACAATACGTCCTGGCCTTGAACATCACGGAAGTATTCAGCCATTGTCAAACCAGTCAAGGCAACACGCATACGTGCTCCAGGCGGCTCGTTCATTTGTCCGAATACCATCGCTGTTTTCTTGATAACGCCAGAGTCTGTCATTTCGTGGTATAGGTCATTACCTTCACGTGTACGCTCACCAACACCGGCGAATACGGAAATACCGCCGTGCTCTTGAGCGATGTTGTTGATTAATTCTTGGATTAGAACGGTTTTACCTACACCGGCACCGCCGAACAATCCAATCTTACCGCCCTTGATGTAAGGAGCAAGCAAGTCTACTACTTTGATACCTGTTTCAAGGATCTCAACTTCAGTAGATAATTCTTCAAATTTAGGAGCTTCCCTGTGGATAGGGTCCTTTTGATAATCCCCTTCTAATGCAGGATCAAGGTCAATTTTCTCTCCCAATACGTTGAATACGCGACCAAGTGTTACGTCTCCAACTGGTACAGAAATTGGTGCTCCTGTGTCGATTACTTCCGCGTTACGGACCAATCCGTCTGTGGAAGCCATCGCAATTGTACGAACTGTATCATCGCCTAAGTGAAGAGCAACTTCCAAAGTAAGGTATTCCGCTTCATCAGCTGGAGCTCCTTTGGAAACATTAATCTTCAGAGCGTTATAGATCGCAGGCAGTTTGCCGTTTTCAAAACGAACGTCGACAACCGGACCCATGACTTGAGTAACGCGTCCTATGTTCATTCCATTCCCTCCTATTTACTCTAATGCCGAGTGAGTGCTTCAATCTATTGTTCATCCATTTATCTATTCGAGTGCGGCAGCTCCGCCGACAATCTCGGTGATCTCTTGTGTGATCGCTGCTTGACGGGCACGGTTGTATGTGAGCGTGAGTGAGGCGATAAGATCAGATGCGTTATCTGTCGCACTCTTCATCGCTGTCATACGGGATGCGTGCTCGCTGGCCTTCCCGTCCAATAGCGCGCCATAGATGAGGCTTTCCGCATATTGTGGGAGCAACACTTTAAGAATTTCTTCTTGGTTCGGTTCAAACTCGTAAAGCGTTGAGGCTGAATCTGAATCAACACTTCCAAGAGGCAACAATTTCTTTTCCGTTACCTCTTGGGAAATAGCACTGATAAAGTGGTTGTAATACATATAGATTTCATCCACTGTTTCATCTGCGAATAATTTCACCGTACTGGATGTAATTTCTTTAATGTCATCAAAAGTTGGCTGATCAGAAATCCCTGTAAGCTCTTGGATGACGTTCATTCCGCGCATGCGGAAGAATTCACTGCCCATACGCCCAAGTACGATAATGCCGTACTCATCCGGGGACTTATGGCGCTCATTGATTGTCTGATAAACCTTTCTTAAGACACTGCTGTTATATGGTCCAGCCAATCCGCGATCGGAAGTGATAACTACGTAACCAGTTCTTTTCACAGGACGCGCGACGAGCATCGGATGAGATGCATCCTTGCTTCCGTTCGCGATGCTTGATACGACCTCTTGGATTTTCTCCATGTACGGTACAAAAGCTTTCGCGTTTGTTTCGGCACGATTCAATTTGGAGGCGGAGACCATTTGCATGGCTTTTGTGATTTGGCTCGTTTTCTTTGTTGATTTTATACGCGCATCTATATCACGTAATGATGCCATTCATTCTCACCATCCTTCTATTAATGCCTATCCTGTTATTCCGATACAACAAATTGTTTTTTGAATTCAGTAATGGCTGCGTTCATATCTTGTTCTTCTGGAAGTTTGCCAGTAGAACGGATATGGTCATAAAGTTCTTTATGGTTGCGGCCAGTCCATTCGATGATTTCTGCTTCGAAGCGTCTGATATCAGCGAGTGGAATATCGTCTAAGAATCCGCGAGTCAAGCAGTATAGGATTAATACTTGCTGTTCTACACGAAGCGGTTTGTGAAGGTCTTGTTTCAATACCTCAACCGTACGTGCACCACGGTTCAATTTCGCTTGTGTTGCTTTATCCAAGTCAGATCCGAATTGGGCAAAGGCTTCAAGCTCACGGTAGGATGCCAAGTCCAAACGAAGGGTACCGGCAACGCTCTTCATTGCTTTAATTTGAGCGGATCCACCTACACGGGATACGGAAAGACCTGCGTTGATGGCAGGGCGTACGCCGGAGAAGAATAAGTCAGATTGCAAGAAGATTTGTCCATCCGTGATGGAGATAACGTTTGTTGGGATGTAAGCAGAGATATCGCCTGCTTGTGTTTCAACGAACGGTAATGCTGTGATGGAACCAGCACCTAATGTATCATTCAATTTAGCTGCACGCTCGAGCAAGCGGGAGTGCAAGTAGAATACGTCACCTGGGAAGGCTTCACGGCCTGGAGGACGACGAAGGAGCAAGGAAAGCTCACGGTAAGCCGCAGCTTGCTTTGATAGATCATCGTACACGACAAGAACGTGCTTGCCTTGGCGCATGAAATACTCACCCATTGTTACGCCGGAGTAAGGAGCTAAGTATAATAGCGGTGCCGGCTGAGAAGCAGATGCAGATACAACGATTGTGTAATCAAGTGCACCATACTTACGGAAGGTTTCAACTGTTCCACGAACCGTTGATTCTTTTTGACCGATGGCAACATAGATACAAATCATGTTTTCATCCTTTTGGTTAAGGATTGTATCTACTGCTACGGATGTTTTACCAGTTTGACGGTCTCCGATGATCAATTCACGTTGTCCGCGTCCGATTGGAACAAGGGCATCAATCGCCTTGATACCAGTTTGAAGCGGCTCATGAACAGATTTACGGTCCATAACGCCTGGTGCGTTGTTTTCGATTGGAAGTGTATCAGTTGTCGCGATTGGACCCATGCCATCAAGCGGTTGTCCGAGGGAGTTTACAACGCGGCCAATAAGCGCGTCACCCACCGGTACCTCCATGATGCGTCCTGTGCGGCGAACTGTGTCACCTTCTTTAATGTCGCGGAAAGGACCGAGGATGATAACACCGACGTTATTCTCTTCCAAGTTTTGCGCCATACCTACTACACCGTTAGAGAACTCGAGAAGCTCTCCGGACATGGCGTTGTCCAATCCATGAACACGCGCGATTCCGTCTCCGACTGTAATAACCGTGCCGACTTCGCTCACTTCTATCTCAGATTGATAGCCTTCAATTTGTTTCTTAATCAGCGCGCTGATTTCTTCAGCTCTGATGCTCATGAATTTCACCCCTAACTTCTAATATTAACCGAGCAGACTGCGCTCTAAGCGATCGAGTTTCCCTTGGACCGTACCATCAAAAATACGGTTTCCGATGCGGATTTTGATGCCGCCTAAAAGACTGCTGTCTACGATATTTTCAATGCGCAATGCTTGTTTTCCAATTTTACGGGCAAAAACCTTCGAAATGCCTTCTTGCTCCGCGTTGGATAACGGTTTTACAGAGTACACTTTCGCGTCAACGATTCCTGTATGCTCATTCACCAGCAAGATGAATTCATCCGCAAGGTCTGGCACGATTGTTTCCCTGTGTCGTTCTACAAGAAGCATCAACAGGTTTTGGATGGAAGGAGAAGCAGTTGCGAAAGCTTCTGCAATCGCTTGTTTCTTGTTTTCCATAGAGACCTTTGGATGTTCAAGGAACTCGATAAAGCGGCCATTCGTTTCAAAAACGTCTTTAACCGTTCTGATTTCCGTTTCCAAGCGGTCGATTTGGTTTTCTTCCTTAGCAATTTGGAAAAGAGCATTTGCATAGCGTTTCGCTGCAAGTGTTTGACTCATCGCTCTTCTCCTGCCTCTTGAATGTATTCATTGATCAATTTTTCCTGGTCTTTTGCACTAAGTTCTTTTTCAATCACTTTAGACGCAATTAGGACAGACAAGGATGCAACTTGTTCACGAAGGGCAGCAACAGCTTTTTCTTTTTGCTGTTCGATTTCGCGGGTCGCTGATTCTTTCACACGTTCAGCTTCCTGGCGTGCTAGTGCCATGATTTCTTCACGCTGAGTTTCGCCATGCTTCTTAGCTTCTTCAATGATCGCTAATGATTCCTGGCGTGCTTCCTTCAGCATTGTACGTTGTTCTTCAAGCAAAGCAGCTGCTTCCGCACGGCTTTTCTCTGCCGTTTCGATTTCATTCGCAACGTGGGCTTCACGTTCTTTCATGATTCCCATAAGCGGGCCGAATGCGAATTTCTTCAATAAAAGCATCAAGATGATGAATGCAAGCAATTGGAAAAGGATATCACCTGTATTCAATCCATCATGCGATGCTGCTGCTCCGAGTACCAAATTATTAAATAACACCCCTATTTCACTCCCTTCAGAAGTCTTTACAAGCATATAGTAGAGCCATTTAACGAATGGCTGATTTTACAAAGGCATAAAGGAATGGCGAAGATACCTGACTTAAGATTCTCCGCCATCAATTTTGTCAATTATCTGTTCAATACCATGAACGCGATAACTACCGCGATGATCGGAATCGCCTCAACTAGTGCTACCCCGATGAACATTGTTGTTTGAAGCATACCACGTGCTTCAGGTTGACGTGCAATACCCTCTACTGTACGAGATACGATCATACCATTACCAATACCTGCTCCAAGAGCGGCTAAACCGATTGCGATTGCTGCTGCGATAACTCCCAAACTCATTATGAAGTTCCTCCTTTAAATTGTATAACTAGTGTTTTGGATTTGTTTATATTATTAATGGTTTTCACTGACTTTATGGGCCATGTAAACCATCGTTAACATCGTAAAGATAAACGCTTGGATTGCTCCAATGAACACACTGAAGCCTTGCCAAATGATTGTTGGTGCTAACGCTAATGCGCTGCTCCAGAAATTTGTTGCTAATGACCCTGCCAATAGGCTGAGCAAGATTTCACCCGCATAAATATTACCGAATAGACGCAAGCCCAATGTAAGGGTGTTCGCGAATTCCTCAATAATCTTTAAGGGAAATAAGAATGGCATTGGTGCTACAAAGTTTTTGCCGTAACCTTTCAGTCCGCGCATCTTGATGCCGTAGAAGTTGGTTAATACGACAATCATGACAGCGAGCGTTAGGGCGACAACTGGATCAGCTGTCGGTGATTTCCACCACAGATCTCCATTATAGGTTACTGAGAACGGCAAGCCGAGCATATTCGATACGAATATGTACATGATTAAGGTCGTCCCAAGAATTAGGAAACGCCCGCCTGTGTTCCAGTCCATGTTGCTGTTAATGATGTTTCTTACGAAGTCGATTACCCACTCCATGAAGTTCTGCATTCCGGTAGGCTTCACTGCCAATTTCCGGGTGGCCAGGACAGCAATGAGAAAGACAATGACACTCGCCACAGTAATCATCAGAACATTACCAAGGTTAAAGGTAAGACCAAAAAGTTCTGCTGTTGGTGCTCCATGATTCAATCTATATTCACCTCTTTTCCCCCCGCCAAGTGTTATGGATTAGTAAATCTATTATAACGACAAGATAACCTGCCATTAATCCCAATATCACAAAATAAATATTGAATAGTTCCGGAAACTCCATTGCAATGGCAACAGCCAGTACAGCGGCAGCCATCCTTGAGATGGTTCCGAGTGATTTCACGCCTCTTCCTTGAAGAATGGCTTCACCCAATTGATTGGTCTTTCTTGATAGCAGCCATATATTATAAATACCAATGACGCTGCCGAGGATTAACCCTAAACTTTCAGCCTTAAATGGCGTAAAACCCCAAAGGATACAATAAATAGAGAGAAGGGTAAGCGTATGCTTCAAATATCGTTTAAATACAAAGTGGATTTCTAGCATTTAGGATTCTCCATCAAAGTAGTTGTTGATTGTACGTACGGCAGCATAAATGCCGACCGAAAGCCCAACCAGGAGACAAAGGATTAAAAAAAGAGGTTCCATTTGATAACGATCATCAAGCCATCTACCGCCAAATATCCCTATCAGCACGGGGCCGGTCAATTGTGACAAGACGGCAGAATAGAGACCCATCGCGCGGAAAGCGGACTGATTTTTCTTCTGCTGCATCCTATCTCCCAAGGGCGTATGTATTAGGCAGATTGCACTGGACATTCGTATAAAACAGCCATACGGAGATGTCAATTTGAAAACCCTACCAATTATGCCCCATGTTAGAATACAATAGGGGAATATTATTGTCAATTGAGACGGGAACAAAACTCATTCCCTAAACTTGAAGAAAATTGAAAAGTAGTGGTTTCATTGACATACTTTCTATTGTACCTTATCCCCAATGTAAATAGGGACTTTGATTACCAATTCTTTGTCATCTTTTTTTAGTTTTGTCACAATTTCGTAAAAATTTGACGGATAATCCTTCGCTATCTTGATCTTTCGCTTGAAAAGTCCTTTCTTTACCCCTTTATATACTCCTATCTGATCCACAAACAGCAAGGAGTCATACTCGTACAAGGAATATTCCACTTCATCTGCGCCAAAGGGCAAATAGATGTTTACCTCAATCACCTTTGTATCTTTCGCATATTCCGCCTCGAGACCGCGGCCAATTGGATAATTCGGCTCCTTCATGGCGAATAGATAGGGAATCTGAATCTCTTCTCCATCCTCGTACATTTTTAAGTATCCATCTTTTAGGGCAACCTTATCCATCCAATCATTAAGTTCGAGGGTAATATCAGTAACTTTTTTCTCTCCAGGCCCAAGGGAGAACATGCGAGGCAGCCTCCAGGATATAAATCGCTCCTTCGGCGGGATTGAAAAGGCATACCGCTTCTTCCTTTTACTCTTATTATGAATAATGATCGTCTTCTTTACTGATGAGCCATTTTCCATCAAACCAAATGTGAGCGAGGATGGCGAAAGAAGCGTTTCTTCTTTGACGGCTTTCTGAGGGTTGACTCTTCCTGCTCCCTGCTCAAATGTATGATACTGTTTAAGCGGTGATGCCGTTGTCATTAAAGCAGACTTTATCTCCTGCGGTGTCCAATCTGGATGCGCCTCCTTCATCAATGCACAGACACCTGCCACAAATGGCGCAGCCATGCTCGTCCCCTGCAGGGCAAGATACTTCCCTCCCGGAACCGTACTGTCAATCTGGACACCAGGTGCAATCACATCCGGCTTAATGCCGAGATTATCGATGACCGGCCCGCGCGAGCTGAAGGAAGCAAGCTTTCTCTCCTCCATATGCTCTTTCATTTGAACAGCCACCGGCTTACCTGACTTTAGTACCTGAAGAATTCGTTCTCCATCCTTCTTTGTCATCGTCGCAACCGGAATCTCAGACGTCATTCCAATTGAAGCACTGAGCTCCCCTATTTCATTATTAAAAATAAGAACACCTGCGGCACGAGAACGAATCGCCCGCTTTACTTTTTCCTTAAACGTAATCTCCCCTCTTTGGACAAGTACAAGCTTGCCATCGAGTTGTTCCTTCGAAAGATTGGCTCCATTCCCTCCATTCACAATCCGCATGGAATGAGAGAACTCCCATGGCGCAGCCCCGGCAACCGGTGAGATCTTCATATCCTTGCCAGCTCCAAGACTGATGGTTTGCGTGCGCGCTGCCTCAGAACTGGCGCCAACACTAATGGCACGCCCGCTTGTGCCAGGCGATCCAATTGTCCACACACCTGGTCCGTCATTTCCGTTCGCCACGACAGCTGTCACACCTTTTTTCACCGCCTCATCCAAGGCAACGGATGTCGGCAGGTCTGGTCCATTGACCGTATCACCAAGTGAAAGATTGATAATATCCATCCCATCCTTCACGGCACGCTCAATGGCAGCAATGACTTGGTCAGTCGTCCCTCTCCCCCCGGGCCCTAAAGCACGGTATACATAAAGATCCGAATTCGGGGCCACTCCTTTCATGCGACCGTTGCCCGCAATGATGCCTGACACATGCGTCCCATGAATCGTTGCCCATTTCGGACTCCCCATTGTCTCCATCGGGTCGTCATCCTCGTCGACCACATCATACCCGCCCTTATAATTCTTCTTCAAATCTGGATGCGTATAATCCACACCTGTATCAATCACCCCTACCTTCACTCCTTTGCCCGTGAACTTCTGTGTGCCAAAGGACGGCTTTAGACGAGTAGATGATGCCGGAGCTTTCTGAATAGTGGTTTGAAGGCTTTCCGTCTTATGAATGGACCATACCTCCTCCTCTTGTTCAAGCTCACGGATCAATGCAGGCGGAACAACCGCAGAGAACCCACGAAAAACAGCAGAATATTGGCAGCGCGGTATTATGGACGGATACTTGCGGGTAAGCGACTGAATCGCCTCCTCTACCGGCAACTCTTCATTCACTTCAATAATAACCGGATTATCAGAGTCACTGCCGACAGCTGGTACAGCTATAGGAAAGACAAGGATTGTTGCAAAGAATCCAATGACCAGGAACCTGTAATTACTTCTATATTTCATATCCATCACATCCTTGCCTTTATGATGGTTTAACGAGTGATGGTTATACATGAAGGATGGGAAGATAAATGCGCGGGTGTTTTTTAGAAGGAGACTATGATAAAAATCACTTAGGGATGAGAGGAGAATTGGTTTTCTACATTTCATGGGATATGGGCGCAAATACTGGCTTATGGGCGCCACCCAGGTGGGTATGGGCGATAAAAACAGCTGATGGGCGCCAGCCCCAGATGGTATGGGCTGAAATATCGGAATTAGGACGAAAACGGTGGTTTATCAGGCAACAATGTTCTGAGAGCAGCCGCGAGAAACCCTACCGTCAAAATAAAAATAAAAACAAAAACCACCCCATAGGGTGGTTTTCCAAATTATTTTGTACCGAACAATCTGTCACCAGCGTCGCCAAGACCTGGTACGATGTAGCCATGGTCGTTGAGCTTTTCGTCAAGGGCTGCGATGAAGATGTCCACATCTGGGTGTGCTTCTTCAACAGCTTTTACGCCTTCTGGAGCTGCGACTAGGCACATGAATTTAATGTTTTTCGCACCGCGTTTTTTGATGGCACTGATGGCATCTACTGCTGAACCGCCTGTTGCAAGCATTGGGTCAACAACGATGAATTCTCTTTCTTCAACGTCTGCTGGGAGCTTAACATAGTATTCCACTGGCTTCAAAGTTTCTGGGTCTCTGTATAGACCAACATGTCCAACCTTTGCAGCTGGAATGATTTTAAGCATTCCGTCCACCATGCCGAGACCTGCGCGCAGGATTGGCACAAGAGCTACTTTTTTACCGGCGATAATTTTGGATGTTGCTTTGCTGACAGGAGTTTCAATTTCTACTTCTTCAAGCGGGAGATCACGCGTGATTTCAAAGGCCATAAGTGTTGCAACCTCATCAACCAACTCTCTGAATTCTTTAGTACCCGTATTCTTGTCACGTATGTACGTAAGCTTGTGTTGAATTAATGGATGGTCAAAAACGTATACTTTTCCCATTCTGATCTCTCCTTACTGGTTTAATCCTATATTTAAGCACTCGCTTCATTTTACAGAAAAACACTTATTTCTTCAATCGTGAATTTCTTCTTGTTCATCCTGCTAATTTTCCCCTTGTAGTATATCCCATTTCCTCTAGAAAAAAGCCGCAAGTTGTCCATAACCTGCGGCGATTTTCTTATAAAGAAGGATACAATTCGTATTTACCAGATAAAGCAGCTACACGTTCTGCCGCTTCCTTCAATTTCGCTTCGTCTTCTGGATGCTTGAGCGCGAGGCCAATAATGGCGCCGATCTCATCCATATCCTCGAGTCCAAAGCCGCGGCTTGTCACTGCAGCGGTACCAATACGGATTCCGCTAGTAACAAACGGGCTTTCTGGATCAAATGGGATCGTGTTCTTGTTGACAGTGATGCCGATGTCATCAAGGACTTTCTCAGCTGTTTTCCCTGTCAGTCCTGCTGAACGTACGTCGATTAAAAGTAAGTGGTTATCTGTGCCGCCTGATACGAGTGTCAGGCCTTCTTTTTCCAAGCTTTCACCTAGGCGTTTTGCATTATCAATGATTTTCTTCGCATAGTCCTTAAAGCTTTCTTGAAGCGTTTCACCAAAAGCTACAGCCTTTGCGGCGATCACATGCATAAGCGGTCCGCCTTGGATGCCTGGAAAGATGGATTTATCAATTTTCTTCGCGAACTCCTCACGGCAGAGAATCATGCCTCCGCGCGGTCCGCGCAACGTTTTGTGAGTCGTTGTAGTAACAAAGTCTGCATATGGAACCGGGCTTGGGTGAAGACCAGCAGCCACAAGGCCGGCGATATGTGCCATGTCTACCATTAAGTAAGCGCCGACTTCATCCGCAATCTCACGGAATTTCTTGAAGTCAATCTCACGCGGGTACGCACTTGCGCCTGCGACAATCAATTTTGGCTTTGATTCGAGCGCCTTTTGGCGAACATCTTCATAATTGATGAGATGAGTCTTTTCATCCACACCATACTCTACGAAGTTATAAAGAACACCGCTGAAGTTGACCGGGCTGCCATGCGTTAAGTGCCCGCCATGTGATAGGTTCATACCAAGAACGGTATCTCCCGGATTCAAGATGGTGAAATATACGGCCATATTTGCTTGAGCACCAGAGTGAGGCTGGACATTCGCATGCTCTGCCCCAAAGATTTGCTTCGCGCGGTCGCGAGCCAAATCCTCGACAATATCTACATATTCACAGCCGCCATAATAGCGTTTTGCTGGATATCCTTCTGCATATTTATTTGTCAGTACGGAGCCTTGTGCTTCCATAACAGCTTCACTGACAAAGTTCTCAGAAGCGATTAGTTCGATTTTTCCCCTTTGTCTTCCTAGTTCTTGTTGGATTGCCTTAAATACTTGTGCATCCTGCTCTTGCAAATAGCTCATCTCTTTGCATCCTCCCTTTATCAAAAGCACACTTACTTTTAAGAATTCCTACTAATTTTAGCATGAAAAGAAAGTATCGTCATTTTTTCCTAAATACGCTCATAGCACGCGCGGGCGCCCCCAATCAGCTTCGGTCTCGTCATCGCGCTTGTGACATGTGCCTTGCCGATTACCTTCACGGATGTGCGGACTGGAACAGCGACATGCTTCAAATGCATGCCAATCATCGTGTCGCCAATATCAATCCCGGCATCCGCTTTCATATTCTCGACCACAACTGGATCTGCGAAATGATTGAAGGCATAGGTCGCCATCGCTCCCCCCGCATGGCGAACGGGAACGACGGTCACCTCCTCAAGTGAGTAGCGAATGGCTGTCTCCCGTTCGACGACAAGCGCGCGATTGATATGCTCACACCCTTGAAAAGCAACGCGAACCTTCGTGCGTTCTGCGAATTCGGCTATAGCCTGATAAATCGCTCCCGCCGCATCAAGTGTCCCAGATGTGCCAATACGCTCGCCCATCACTTCACTTGTGCTGCAGCCAATTACGAGTAGACGATTCTCGTTTAAAGGGAATACACTGTGTAATTCTTCTAGAAGACGAGCTGTTTCTGATTGAATCTCTTCAAGATGCCTTTCACCCATTCTGCATTCCCCCGCTCTTTATTGTTCCAGATTGGCAATTTTATTGATGCGGTTTTCGTGGCGGCCGCCCTCAAATTCAGTTGTCAGCCATACTTTTGCAATCATGCGTGCAAGACCTGGTCCGATAACACGCTCACCCATTGTGAGTACATTGCTGTTATTATGAGCTCTTGTTGCTTCTGCACTGAATACATCATGCACAAGAGCCGCACGAATACCCTTCACTTTATTTGCTGCAATGCTCATGCCAATGCCTGTCCCGCAAATAAGGATACCGCGGTCAAATTCACCAGCAGCTACCTTTTCAGCAACGGGCTGTGCATAATCCGGATAATCAACAGATGTGTTGCAATCACAGCCAAAGTCCTCAAATTCTATACCCATTTCCTTTAATAGGTCAGCAATTTCATTCTTAATATTTAAACCACCGTGATCTGATGCAAGCGCTACTTTCATTTCTGCAAAACTCCCTTCAGCCTCTATAAGTTTGGTCACACTTTATAGTAGTACTAGTTCTTTATTTTTTCCACTAGCTCATTAATTAGTTGCTTTAATTCCATAAAGGTGCGCTCGTACATTTGCTTGCTGCCGCCGAACGGATCAGATACATCACGGTCAGACAAATCCCCACGAACAAATTCCTTCAGTGTAAAGGTGCGCTCAATCACCTGCGGGTAACGGGAAGCAATCAGCTGCTTATGTCCTTCTGTCATGGTGAAAATGTAATCGGCCCACTCCACATCATCATTGCTCAATGTACTCGCTGCATGGTCATGCCTGATTTCATGATCATCAAGAACAAGCCTCGCATTAACGGAGGCCGCATCTCCCGGATACGCATACACCCCGGCAGACCTTACCTCGACTCCTTCTAATTGATGACTTCTCAGGATTGCCTCTGCCATCGGGCTGCGGCATGTGTTCCCTGTACAAACAAATAAGATATTTTTCAAGGCGTTTTCCCTCCTGCCCCCTATTATAGATGATTTCTGCCTGATAAAAAAAGGAGGGGATTGATGTGGAATGAGGAATTCGTTTTTCCCTTTTGTTGACCTCCCCTAAATTGATGTATGTTCGCTTTTAATAGTTGAAACCTCTTCTATTACACCTTTTTGATTCACAAGCGGATTCTGCAGGAGCTGGGCATTACAACCTGATTATCACAATGAGTCGCCGATTTCGCCCATACCTTGATATTTTCGCCCTAACCCCATTCTTTTCGCCCATAATATTATGCGTTCGCCCTTAAAGTAAGAAATCCTGAAAATCACATGAGAAAATCACCTCTGAGCAATGCCCAAGAGGTCAAAATAGACAAGCTGATGTTATTTTCAAAAGAAATGAACGCCTTTTTCGGCGAAAATTATTCATAAAAGCTATCCAAACAGACCCAGACTGCCCCCCACATCAAAAAAAGCAGACAGAAAACCATCCGCGGTTTTCCATCTGCTTCGTTTTGCTCGCTTCATTTCTACTATTATAATAACTGCATCAATATTTTCATGCCAAAGGCGAAGAGAATGCTTCCTCCGATTACGAAGCTGTATTTCCCCATGAAGGAGTGTACTTTCCTCCCGAGGAGCAAGCCGGCGATGGTGAGGATACAGGCAACCACTCCGAAGCAGAGGATCGCCATAAAGGCTTGGGCGCCAATCATGCCAAGAGATAGACCGACTGAAAAGCTGTCGAGGCTGACACTTGCCGCAAATAGAATCAACCCAAACCCAACCGGCGCGATGACGGCCTCCTCCTTCCCCCGCACGCCCGAGAGAAACATTTGCAGACCCAAAAACAAGAGAAGGGCCGCTCCGACAAAGGAGGCAAATGTCCCAAATTGACCAGAGAGAAATGCGCCTGATAGGATTCCTAAATAGGGCATCCACACATGGAAGAGCCCGACTGTCGTGCCGATGGCAGCGACGGATTTTAAGCGGAGCTTGAAGGAACCCATTCCAAGACCAATGGAGAACGCATCCATACCGAGCGCAAAGGCCATGATAAGCATCGTAAAAAGCTCTGATACATGTTGATGATCCATAAGAAAAACCTCCCGGGACTAGCCTGCTTCAAAAGCATATGCCTGTCCGTGGAGGTTTAGAACTTAATCCTCTTTAATGATTCTTCCGCTCGCCGCCTTAAGCAGCCGATTCATGATGGCCTCGCCGATTCCTTCATGCGGGTAAGCCTCGCCGAAAATGACGTCAGGCCCTTCATGGTCAAACTCTCGCAGGACACCGTACATATTCTCTGCGATCGTTCGCAGGTCCTTGAGCGTACCTCCCTCGAGAATGATATCCGCTTCATACAAATGCTTATGCTCCGAAACCGTGTAAATGCCTACACGAAGTCCCTCTGCCCGTTTCTCATCCACTAAGGATTGAAGGAAGGACGGGCTTCCGTCTACGAGAGTTAGCGGTGCCTGCGGGGCATAATGCTTGTACTTCATGCCAGGTGCTTTCGGCGCTTCCTTCTCCTTCAGCAAACCTTTATCAACCTCGACATGGCCGATGATCTCCTGCAATTGCTCAATCGTTACACCGCCTGGGCGAAGAATGAGCGGTACGTCTCCTGTAATATCCAAAACGGTCGATTCCAAACCGACGCCTGTCGCTCCGCCGTCAACAATGCCGGCAATCCGTCCGTTCAGATCCTCATACACATGCTGAGCAGTTGTTGGACTTGGTTTTCCGGATAGGTTAGCGCTCGGTGCCGCAACAGGGCAGCCTGATTCTCGAATGAGCTGAAGGGCAAGCGGATGGTCCGGCATACGAATGGCCACCGATGCAAGGCCAGCTGTAACGGTATCAGGGAATACCCCTTCCTTCTTTTTGAAAATCAAGGTAAGCGGTCCAGGCCAGAACCTTGATATCAATGTATGTGCTACATCCGGAATTTCCTCAACTAAACCGTTCAATTGTTCCTTATGCCCAATGTGGACAATCAGTGGATTATCGCTTGGTCTTCCCTTCGCCTGATAGATATTCGCAACCGCTTGGCCATTGAGAGCATTTGCTCCCAGCCCATACACGGTCTCCGTTGGGAAGGCAATAAGCTCCCCATCACGTAAGAGGGAAGAAGCATCCACAATCTGTGGATAAATTTTGTTGTTATCCACAATGTTATCCACTTTCCAAATTTTCGTTCTCATCAATCACACCTACTGTCTATTCCAATTACAAAGCTGAAAAGCCTTATAATATCACGTTTTTTCCCTATCAGTTACCATTTATCTTTCCACAGATAAAGGACTTCCTACAGAAGATTCAACCTTATCCACAGAATGTGAATAAGTCTGACTATTTCCGTGGATAAATCCTTCCTATAAATGGCGGCTCATAAAGTATACATCCTTTATTGTACACACCTTTTCCACAACAGGCGAATCTTTCACTTTGCCCGGAAGCTGCTCACATTGGCAAGGCATAAATTGCAGTGCCTCGAAAAAGGCTCTCGCCTGTTGCTTATTCGAAACAAGGAATACCTGTTCCACACCATGCTCGCGGGCGATGGCAAGCATGGCTTCAAATAAGGCTGGTACCTGCGCATGGGCCTCAGGCAGGAAAAGGAAGGAACGGAGCAGTCCGTATTCACCACAAGACTCCAGTCCGATTATCCCTTTAATAAGGTGGTCTTCATCCTTCAAGAGAATGAACTTCCCACTCTCCACCTCTTCTTCAGCTACTTCCATTCCTGCCTGTTCCATAAATCGTACTGCCAGCTCAATGTCCTGATTCTTTGCGATGGCCATATAATACATCCCTATTTCAGTCCCCTCTCTATCATTTCTACTTCCATACATATGAATTGATAGAGTGAATAGAACTAAAACAGAGAATCAAATATCTCCTTCAGAAAAAACTTCACCTCAACCTGTTCCTCATCCCGGTCCTCATAGACAACCTTCGTTTCCTCAGCTGACTCCTCTTCATCAATCGATTGATTAATGACTTCAGCCTGTGCGGCTTCTGGCTTTTCACTCTCCTGTTCAATCGATTGATTAACTGTCTTCTCCTTTGAAACCTCTTCATCAATCGGTTGTTTAGCAGCCTCCTCCTCGGTCGTTTGCGCCTTCACGGCTGTGCCGCTATTGAAGTCTAGGAAACAAAGCGGCGGGAACAGCACGCACCACCAGTTCTCCCCTTCTCCCTCTCCAAGCGTGATCTTGATTGCCTCATATTCACCTGCAGGATATAAGTATTGGCCGTATAGCTTCGTTGGGAAAACCGTTTTCCCGAACTCGACATCTACCTTTTGCACATTGCCCTCGCGCTCCATCACTTCCATTGCAATCACCTCAATCTCGTCCAAACGAGAGGAAATGATTTTACGTGCTTCCTCAATACTTGTCAGTTCAGCCACCCAGATATTGATTTCTGCATTTACTTCATCTCTGATCTTCCGCTTCAATTCCTGGTCTGATTCATGATTGCTGTTTGCCAGGATTCGAAGCCGAATCGCCTCAGATGGAATGACTTGAACTTCTGCATTCGTCTCCGTTGATTTAGGTGTCATTAGACCAGCCATTGTCGCCATAGATAACAATAGAATATATAGTAAGGGTAAATACGTTCTCCCTCTCATCATCATAAGCACCGCCCTTTCACTTACAAACAGTGTGGACAGCATTGCTCTATCTTAAACTATCATTATCTAATTTTTATTGTGTGTGACAATTTTTTCCTTTATGATTTGAGGAGAAAGGAGGATGTAGAGGATGGAAGATTTCATTTATGAAGAGGAGCCAGGCTTTTTTGATACCTTTGGTTTATTCGATTCAGGCTTGCCTATTATCTTTGTCATCTTTTTTATCATTATTATTGGCATCTTTGCTTTTGCCATCATCTCCGGAATCATTCAATGGAATCGAAACAATGCCCAAGCAAAGCTGTCGGTTGTCGCTAAAGTTGCCACGAAGCGGACCAATACACGCTCTGAAAGCACCTGGTATTATGCCACCTTTGAGGTGGAAAGCGGGGATCGAATGGAGTTTAGCTTAAGCGGGAGAGAGTTTGGCCAGCTTGCTGAAGGAGATGTCGGTACTCTTCAGTTTCAGGGCACCCGCTATTTAGGATTTGAGAGGATTGCCTAAGGCACCCTCTCTATTCCTTTATCTCGGCAAATACCATCCGATCCTTACCATTAATATCAAACACAATGTCTACCTCAGCTTCAGGTATCTCTTTCTGGATTAAGGCTGCTACACTCTCAGCCTGCCCAGCGCCGACCTCGAATCCGACTAACGCCGGCCGATTGAGTACTTGCGGCATCTTTGCAGCAAGCTCGCGGTAGCAATCAAGCCCGTCCTCTCCTGCAAACAGTGCCATGGACGGCTCGTGATGGGTTACAACTTCAGACATCCACTCACGGTCGCTCTCCGGGATATACGGAGGATTCGATAGGAGAATATCGACCTTTCGCCTCTCCTCTATGAGCGGATCAAGAAGATTGCCCTGTTTGAATGTAATCTCTGCCTCATGCTCGGCTGCATTCTTCCTCGCCACCTCAAGAGCCTTGTCCGATAAATCCACCGCCAAGACAGACAGACCTGGAAGCTCACACCCCATTGTAACGGCAATGATGCCGCTCCCAGTACCGATATCAGCGAGCGTTAATGCTTGCTCCCTGCCAAATAATCGCTTCATTTTTTCTATTGTATAGTAGATAAGCTCTTCTGTTTCCGGGCGCGGAATGAGACAATCGCCATTCACCGCAAAGGTCCGTCCGTAGAATTCCTCTGACCCAATGATGTGCTGAATGGGAACAGCCTCTACTCCATGCTTATGCACAGAATCCTTGAATTTCGCAGCGATATCTGACGGCAGCTCATCCTGCATCGATGCCAGCATTTGGGCACGTGTTTTCCCAAGCTGCGCCATCAAGAGCCATTCGCCGGCGTTTTCGTCCCTTCCTTTTTCCCGTAAAAAAGAAGAAGCCCATTTAAGAGCTTCATAAATCTTCATCATTCTTGCTCCGCATTCTCAAGACGGCTTGCTTGGTCAGCCATAATGAGGGCATCAATGACTTCATCCAGCTTACCTTCCATGATCTGGTCAAGCTTTTGAATCGTAAGACCAATGCGGTGATCAGTCACACGGTTTTGCGGGAAGTTGTAGGTACGGATCCGCTCAGAACGGTCACCTGTTCCAACAGCACTCTTACGGGTTTTATCATATTCTGCCTGTGCCTCTTGCTGGAACTTATCATAAATACGCGCACGAAGGACCTTCATCGCTTTTTCCTTATTCTTGATCTGGGATTTCTCATCCTGGCAGGATACAACGATTCCAGTTGGCATATGTGTCAAACGCACGGCTGACATTGTCGTGTTAACACTTTGTCCGCCAGGGCCGCTTGATGCGAATGTATCTACACGAATATCTTTGTCATGAACCTCAACTTCAACCTCTTCCGCTTCCGGGAGGCAGGCTACTGTCGCTGTAGATGTATGAATCCGGCCGCCTGATTCAGTCTCAGGAACACGTTGTACACGGTGGGCACCATTCTCGAATTTCATCTTAGAGTAGGCACCATTTCCGTTGATCATGAAGATGATTTCTTTATAGCCGCCAAGTCCGGTTGGATTGGAATCCATGACATCAATCTTCCACCCTTGTGCTTCTGCATAACGGCTGTACATGCGATAAAGACTGCCCGCGAACAAGGCCGCTTCATCCCCGCCAGCTGCACCGCGGATTTCCATGATAACGTTCTTGTCATCATTCGGGTCCTTCGGAATGAGGAGGATACGAAGCTTCTCTTCAAGCTCTGTCATCTGGCTGCTAAGCTCGTCCACTTCCTCCTTCACCATTTCACGCATGTCTGCATCCAGCTTCTCCTCAAGCATCGCTTTTGCATCTTGATACTGAGAGCGGACCTCTTTATATTCTCTATAAGCAAAAACGGTGTCCTGAATATCAGATTGCTCTTTAGAATATTCGCGGAGCTTATTTGTATCATTAACGATATCAGGGTCACTTAATAATTCATTTAATCTTTCATATCGGTCTTCAACCGCTTGTAATCGATCGATCAATTCATTCACCTCATTAACAGGTTTAGCTATCTCGGCGCTTATACCGCCATCTAATTCAATTATCTATTGTACCATACAACCCAGCAAATAAGAAAACTCACATCCGCAGACTATACAGTGAAACTTCCATCAGTTGGGTCCTCACCACTGATGGTTAGTTGAACCAATCGGGCTTTTACGGATAATTGCTGCCTCTTAAGCTTCTCGATTTCCTCATGCTTTTTTTACTGTCCGTTAAAGCGGGATACAGTGAAACGTCCATCTGCGGTGTCCTCACCACTGAGAGTTAGTTGAACCAATCGGGCTTTTACGGATAATTGCTGCCTCTTAAGCTTCTCGATTTCCTCATGCTTTTTTTCCGTTAAAGCGGGACAAAAAAACACCCTCTCATCATGAAGGTGTTTAACTGATTTTATTCACATATACCGCCATCAAGCGGGGTTGGTACAGCCTCTTTCTTGCCAGGCACTTCATGGTGGTGACGGCATCTAGGCTCATAGGACTCGGATGCGCCAACCAAAATGATTGGATCGTCATATCCTGCCGGTCTCTCGTCGATAAGACGCTGCGTACGGCTGGCTGGTGATCCGCATACAGAGCAGACAGCCTGAAGCTTGGTCACTTGTTCCGCAAGACACATCAGCTGCGGCATCGGTCCAAACGGCTCACCGCGGAAGTCTTGGTCAAGACCAGCTAAGATGACACGATAGCCGCTGTCAGCCAAGTGCTGAGCAACCTCGACAATCTCGTCATCGAAGAATTGGACTTCATCAATGGCAATTAAATCTGTTTCCATATCAATATGTTCAAAGATTTTTGATGAATGCGTAATGGATTTCGCTATAACAGATGATCCATTGTGGGAAACGACCGCCTCCTCACTGTAACGATTATCAATAGCGGGTTTAAATACAGCGATGGATTGCTTAGCGAATACCGCTCTCCTCACCCTTCTGATCAGTTCTTCAGATTTGCCGGAAAACATGCTGCCGCAAATTAGTTCCATCCAGCCCGTTTGTTTCATTTCGTACATGCGATGGTGTCTCCCTTCCTTCACTCATACTCGATCAATTCATCATAAGAATAATGTTTACCACTGTATCCTATTATATCATGACTAAAAATCCTTAAAAATGTATAATTACGATTCTTGCTTAAATTCCAAAATGGACCATATTCATATGGAAATGGGCCCAATAAAAAACAGGCAAGCGGCTAGCCCGCTGCCTGTTCCTAGTAAAATCATTATTATTGTTGTTGTTGAGATTTGAATCCGTACTTCTTGTTGAAACGTTCAACACGTCCATCAGCAGAAGCGAATTTTTGACGTCCAGTGTAGAATGGGTGGCACTCAGAGCAAACCTCTACGCGCACTTCTTCTTTAACGGAGCCAGTTTCAAATTCATTACCACAAGCACATTTAACCATGGCTTTTTTGTAATTAGGGTGAATTCCTGCTTTCATCTTTTCCACTCCTTCCGCCCTGAGTCTTTCGAAACAGAGTTATAAGGTGCCTTTTCACACAAGTGAAGTGCACTTAAAACAGTATAACAGACATACTTTTATAAATCAACAAATCGCCTCTGTTTTATTTAGAGGATTCTTTTGTTGTTCGTTGATTTCTTCATTTCCTCATCGAGGTAGTCAAAGAACTCTTGATTTGTCTTAGTTTGCTTCAATTTACGCAATAAACGCTCGGCAAAGTCTGGCATATCGGACATCGTTTTGCGGATTGCCCATAGCTTCTCGAGATGATCCTTTGGAATGATGAGCTCTTCTTTCCGTGTGCCGGAGCGGCGGATATCGATTGCTGGGAAGATTCTTCTCTCCGCAAGCGAACGATCAAGATGAAGCTCCATATTCCCTGTTCCTTTGAATTCCTCATAGATAACATCATCCATACGTGAGCCAGTATCCACGAGTGCTGTTGCCAGAATCGTCAAGCTTCCGCCCTCCTCAATATTACGGGCCGCGCCGAAGAAACGCTTCGGACGGTGGAAGGCTGCCGGGTCAATCCCTCCGGAAAGGGTTCTTCCGCTTGGCGGGATGACCAGGTTATAGGCTCTCGCTAGTCTCGTGATACTGTCCATTAGGATAATCACGTCACGTTTATGCTCAACAAGACGCATCGCTCTCTCTAATACGAGTTCAGCCACCTTAATATGATTCTCTGGCACTTCATCAAAGGTAGAGCTGACGACATCCCCTTGTACGGAACGTTCGATATCTGTTACCTCTTCTGGACGCTCATCAATCAGGAGGACAATTAATTCCGCCTCCGGATGATTCGTTGTGATTGCATTAGCAATCTCTTTCAGGAGCATTGTTTTACCAGCCTTTGGCGGTGCAACAATCAAGCCCCTTTGACCGAATCCAACTGGAGAGATAATATCCATGACACGTGTTGACATATTGCGAGGCGTTGTCTCAAGAACGACCTGACGATCTGGGTAGAGCGGTGTAAGAGCCGGGAAATGGACGCGCTCCTTCGCTGATTCAGGATTATCACCATTGACTGCCTCCACATGAAGCAGGCCGTAATAGCGTTCATTTTCCTTAGGCGGACGCACCTTACCAGATACCTTGTCCCCATTTCGAAGATCGAAACGGCGAATTTGGGAAGCAGATATATAAATATCCTCGCTGCTCGGAGAATAATTGATTGGGCGCAGGAAGCCAAAGCCCTCAGAAGGAATGATTTCAAGGACACCTTCCATAAATAAATAACCGTCCCGCTCTGCTTGCGCCTTTAAAATGGCAAAAATAAGCTCTTTCTTCGTCAACTTACTGTAATAGGATACTTTATATTTCTTTGCTTGTTCATATAGTTCTTTCAGTTTTAAATTCTCTAAATCGGAAATCGTTAATTCCATTATGACACCACACTTTAAAATAAGTTGTATTTGTATTGCTTGTGATTGATTAAATGATACTTGGATAGGAAATCAAGAAGAAAAGAATCAGAAGGTATTAGAAGCAGTTGTGGTATAATTGTACACCTTTACATTGCGTTAATATTCTTTACAATAGCGAAACATACCTAATTGTACTCGGTTTTCATGCATACTTCAACTTTGAGTGTTCTTCTATGAAATTCACACAACTACCGCAATATTCTCAATATAACACAATTTCAAAAATATTATAACAAATCCCCCAGTTTATTTATCTGGAGGATTTGCCTGAAATTCACCAAACTACGGTTTGATGACCAGATTTGGTTTTTTCTTCAAGCTATGTTTGCCATCGATGAAGCGGACTGTTCCTGACTTCGCTCTCATAACGATGGAGTGTGTGTGACCATAATTATTGCTCTTGAATTGAACGCCTCGCAGCAATTCGCCGTCTGTTACGCCTGTAGCAGCGAATATGGCGTCATCTCCGCGGACAAGGTCTTCCATAAGGAGAATCTTGTTGACGTCAATGCCCATATTCAAGCAACGCTCTTGCTCGGCTTCACTTTGCGGGATAAGCTTGCCTTGGATTTCGCCTCCGAGACATTTGAGGGCTACAGCAGCAAGCACACCTTCTGGGGCTCCGCCTGAACCGAATAAAATATCTACACCTGTATTATCAAAGGCTGTATTGATTGCCCCTGCCACATCACCATCATTAATTAACTTAATGCGGGCGCCGGCTTCTCTCAGCTGGTGAATGATATGCTCGTGACGTTCACGGTTTAAGACAGTGGCAACAATGTCCTCGATATCTTTATTCTTGGCTTTGGCTACGGCTTTCAGGTTGTCAATGATTGGGGCGTTAATGTCAATTTGACCAACCGCCTCAGGTCCAACCGCAATCTTGTCCATATACATGTCAGGCGCATGCAGCAAATTCCCATGGTCTGCCACAGCCAGTACAGCCAAGGCATTCCAGCCGCCTGATGCGACGATGTTCGTTCCTTCAAGCGGGTCAACAGCTACGTCTACACGCTGGCCGTATCCCGTCCCTAATTTCTCGCCGATATAGAGCATTGGGGCCTCGTCCATTTCACCTTCACCAATGACGACCGTCCCTTTCATCGGAACCGTATCAAATACATCCCGCATAGCGCTTGTTGCGGCATCATCCGCTTCATCCTTCTTGCCGCGTCCCATCCATCTTGCAGATGCCAAGGCTGCGGCCTCGGTAACCCTAACCAATTCCATCGATAAGCTTCTTTCCATTCCTGCTTCCCCCGATTCTTTTTGGCTTACGAATTCTTCAGCTGTTCAATCTCTCGTTCTGTTAATCCTTCTCTCCAAATCGTCGCTCCAAGCCCGGAAAGCTTGTCTACGATAAAACTATAACCGCGGTCTATATGTTCTACGCCGGTTATCTCTGTTACACCTTCTGCCAGAAGCCCTGCCGCAATTAAAGCTGCTCCAGCCCGCAGATCGCTTGCCTTCACCTTCGCGCCAGTCAATTTAACCGGTCCATTCACGATTGCTGAACGACCCTCTACCTTAATATCGGCATTCATTCTCCGCAACTCATCAATATGCTTAAAACGTGCCCCATAGATGGTGTCAGTGACAACCGCTGAACCGCTCGCTTTTGTTAAAAGAGCCGTGAAAGGCTGCTGCAGATCAGTCGGAAAACCTGGGTAAACCAATGTCTTTATGTCGACTGCCTTCAATTTATCTGTCTTCGGAATGTAGATTTGATCATCCCGCTCTTCAATGACGACGCCCATTTCCCTCATCTTAGCGATAAGAGATTCCAGATGCTGAGGAATCACATTATCAATGAGAACGCCATCTCCGGCTGCCGCCGCAATGATCATGTATGTGCCTGCCTCAATCCGGTCTGGAATAATGGTATGACGGCATCCGTGCAGCTCTTCTACACCCTCGATGCGAATCACATCCGTTCCAGCTCCCTTGATCCGTGCGCCCATATTGGTTAAAAGGGTAGCCACATCAATGATTTCCGGCTCTTTGGCGGCATTCTCAATAATCGTTTTCCCTTTTGCCAAAACGGCTGCAAGCATAATATTAATCGTCGCCCCAACACTGACGACATCCAAATAAATGCGGGCACCGCGAAGCTCATCCGCACGCAGGTAAATAGCTCCCTGCTCATTGGTTACTTGTGCACCAAGCGCCTCAAATCCTTTAATATGCTGGTCAATGGGCCTTGGACCGAGGTAACATCCGCCGGGAAGCCCAATGACAGCCTTCTTGAATTTGCCGAGCATTGCGCCCATCAAGTAGTAGGAAGCCCGCAGCTGCTTAACACGCCCGTTTGGCAAAGGCATCGGAATCATCTTAGAAGGGTCCACTGTCATTTCGTTATTCTCAAGGGTAACCTTGCCGCCAATCTCTTCAAGCAATCCTTTGAGCATTTCCACGTCAGAGATCTCAGGCAGTCCCTCAATCGTAACCGATGAACCCGCCAAAATAGTCGCCGGGATCAAAGCCACAGCGCTATTCTTGGCACCACTTATGCGAACTTCCCCTTTTAACGGGTATCCACCCGCTATTTTCAGCTTTTCCATAATTACTCCCTTCAGCGCCACATGTTGGTCAATCTGCTCATACGTGTTGGCGAGAATAAGGTATTTCTTTGAATCAATCCCCTGTAAGAATCCTTGCATCTTACTATTTTACACAATTTCCCATATATAATGTATATCTTTTGGAAATTATTGTCCTTCTCTTCCTTGCCAATCTTTCAAGAAGCCTTCAATTCCTTTATCAGTCAATGGATGCTTGCATAATTGCAGGATGACCTTATATGGAATCGTCGCAATATGCGCACCGCGCAAGGCTGCCTGTGTCACGTGCTGCGGGTGACGGATGCTTGCCGCAATGATTTCAGAATCAATATCATGAATGGCGAAGATCTCCGCAATTTCAGAAATCAAATCCAGCCCATTTTGGCCAATGTCATCAAGTCTTCCAATGAACGGAGACACATAGGTTGCACCAGCACGTGCAGCTAAAAGTGCTTGATTGGCATTAAAGATGAGCGTGACATTCGTTTTGATGCCCTCATCTGTCAAAGCACGAACGGCTTTCAATCCGTCCGGAGTCATTGGAACCTTCACCGTAATATTTGGAGCGATTTTCGCAAGTTCTTTCCCTTCGCGAATCATTTCCTCTGCATCCAGTGAAATAACCTCTGCACTGACAGAACCGGGAACTAGTGCCGTAATCTCGCGGAGGCGGTCATGAAAGGATACACCTTTTTCTTTAGCCACTAATGATGGATTTGTTGTTACACCAGCAAGCACGCCTAATGCATGCGCTTCCTTTATTTCATCTAAATTAGCTGTATCGATAAAAAACTTCATCCTTTTCTTCCTCCCGTAATATGAGTTTTGGTCTGCTTATATTGTGGCACTGTTCACCCTATTAGAGCAAATAATTATACCCCCATTTTTCCAAAAATTATTTTAACTCAAAAAAAAGATGCTCTCTACGAAAAGAGAGCATCTCTTGATATATGGAAAAATTAAGCTTTTCCGTTAGAACCGAATTCGCGGATTTTGCCAACAACTGTTTCTTTGATAGCTTCGCGTCCTGGTCCGATGAATTTACGTGGATCGTAAACTTCTTTGTCAGCGTCAAGCACTTCGCGAACGCGTTTTGCGAATGCAATTTGGTTCTCAGTGTTAACGTTGATTTTAGAAGTACCTAAAGAGATAGATTTTTTGATATCTGCTTCAGGGATACCAGTACCACCGTGTAGTACTAATGGCATGTTAGTAAGGTTTTTGATTTCTTCCATTTCAGCGAAGCCAAGGTTTGGTTCACCTTTGTAAGGACCATGTACAGAACCAAGTGCTGGAGCTAGGCAGTCGATGCCAGTTTTCTCAACAAGTTCTTTACATTCTTGAGCATCAGCATAGATTACGCCGTCAGCAACAACGTCGTCTTCTTGTCCGCCGACAGTTCCAAGTTCTGCTTCAACAGAAACTCCGTTAGCGTGAGCGTAGTCAACAACCTTTTTAGTTGTTTCAACGTTCTCTTCGAATGGATGGTGAGAAGCATCGATCATAACAGATGTGAAACCTGCATCGATTGCCGCTTTACATTTATCGAAAGAAGAACCGTGGTCAAGGTGAATAGCAACAGGAACAGTGATGTTCATGTCTTCTAAAAGACCTTTAACCATCATTACAACGGTTTTGAATCCGCCCATATGACGAGCAGCACCCTCAGATACACCAAGGATAACTGGTGATTTTTCTTCTTCTGCAGCAGCTAGGATAGCTTGAGTCCACTCAAGGTTGTTGATGTTGAATTGACCAACTGCATATTTACCTTCCAATGCTTTGTTAAGCATTTCTGTCATTGAAACTAAAGGCATGTTTTTTCCTCCTTGTTAATAATAAGAGAACTTAAAAAGTTGTCTCTTATCATTTTCCCAAACGGGTCGATATGTATTCCTTATCTGAGAAAAGACCTCAGAAAAGAAGCCACATATAGCATACCAAAATTGTGAAGAAAGTATCAATAATGAAGACACATTTCCTCCTAACTGTCATAATTTACTACTAGAAGGTGCTTTTTGACAGCTTTTCGAATATCATCAATGTCAAATGGCTTGGCAAAATGAGTCAATGCTCCCAGGCTGAGTGCCTCCTGAATCATATCCAGCTCTCCATAGGCTGTCATAATCAGTACACGGATATCTTTATCCGCCTGCTTCATCCTCTTCAAGATTTCGATGCCGTCCATGCCTGGAATCTTCATATCAAGCAGGACAAGATCCGGGTCCTCTTGCTTTTGGAGGACAAGTGCCTGCTCCCCATTTGCAGCCAGGAAAGTCTGGTAGCCCTCTTGCTGCAATACTTCATTCAATAGTATCCTGATTCCGAACTGATCATCCACGATGAGTATTTTTTTATCGTTCATATTCTTCACAGCTCCTTCTAAAACCGCTAACCTGTATACCATTTCTATATATATCTTCTATCTTAAAGCCAAAAAACCCTTTAAAATCCATAAATTGGATAACAAAAATCGTATTCTCTTCTTAATCTATCATGAAAGCTTTGACAAGTTCATGAGATTCGCATACTGTATCTACTAGATATAGGCACATTCCCTAAAAAAATTGAACAGGAGCTGATTTCAGATGCTAAAGATTTTCCTGACACAATTAACAGGTGTATATAAAAAAATCGAGCAAGATGAGCAAGATACTATTGAGGATGCTGCACGCTTACTTGCCCAGGCTCTTGCAGCAAAAGGACAAGTCTACATCCACGGCTTCAAGGAAATGGAGGGCATTGTCGCTCAAGCCATTAACGGACCTGAACCATTGAAGGGCATGAAGAAGCTGTACAGCGGACAATACATGGTCCAAGCCGAGCAGCGCGACCGCGCCATTATCTTCGCCCGTTCAGCGACTGAAAAGGAAGCCGTCGCCTTGGCTGAATCTCTGCGCGGCCAGCACGTCCCATTCGTCGCCGTTTCTCAAGGTGTAACAGCTGAAGAAGAAGGCAAGCCAAACCTAGCTGAGATCGCAGATGTACACATTGACATCAAGGCTACGCGCGGTCTTGTACCAAATGAAGACGGCACAAGAAGCGGCCTTCCAACCCTTGCCGCCGCCCTCTTCGCCTACCAAGGAATCATCCTGGCAGTGGATGAAATACTGCGGGAGTATGAAGAAGAATAAGGTGTTATGAATGAAAAGACACGGACATGTTTGCCTGTTTGATGGGCGCGTGGCCGTGCCTTTTTTATTTATTGGAACGAGGAGCGGATTTGTGCGATCTTTTGTACGTGGTTCGCCCTTATCTCTGCGGGTTCGCCCTTACGAGGATTGTTTCGCCCTTACCTATTTATTTCCGCCCATAGCCCTTTGATTTCGCCCATACACGCCTATCTTCGCCCATAAAATTTGCGGTTCGCCGTTAACCGATTTTCGTCCTTAAATCTCGTATTCAGTAAATTTTCATTCAAAAGGCCTGAAAATAAAAACAGGAGAACACTCAAATCGTGTTCTCCTGCCATTCTTTTCTTATTTCTCTGCCAATGACGCTTTGACGAAGTCGCGGAATAGCGGCTGCGGGCGTGTTGGTCTTGAGATGAATTCTGGGTGGAATTGGGATGCGACGAACCAAGGGTGATCCTTCAGCTCGACAATCTCTACAAGGCGTCCATCCGGGCTTGTACCTGAGAAGATGAAGCCTTTCTTCTCCATGTCTTCACGGTAGTGATTGTTGAATTCATAACGGTGACGGTGACGTTCGTAAACCACTTCTTCTTTGTATGCTTCGGCTGTTTTTGTGCCTGGTGTTACTTTACATGGATATAGGCCAAGACGAAGTGTTCCGCCGAGGTCCTCTACATCCTTTTGTTCAGGAAGCAAGTCGATGATTGGGTTTGTTGTTTCTGGGTTGATCTCAGAAGAGTTCGCATCAGTCAAACCGAGGACGTTACGCGCGAATTCGATGGATGCAAGCTGCATGCCTAGGCAGATGCCAAGGAATGGTTTTTTGTGCGTTCTTGCATATTCGATTGCAACGATTTTCCCTTCGATTCCACGGTCTCCGAATCCGCCAGGAACAAGAACACCTTCTACATCACCTAGAAGCTCTTCTACGTTTTCTTTTGTTACATCCTCAGAGTTGATCCATTTCACTTTCACGTCTGCATCGAATGTGTAGCCAGCGTGTTTAAGGGATTCAACTACAGAAATGTAGGCATCTTGAAGCTCTACATATTTACCGACAAGACCGATTGTAACGGTTTTGGAAAGATGCGTCACTTTCTCCACAAGCTCTTTCCATTCTGTCATGTCCGCATCTGGTGTTTGAAGTTTTAAGTGATTGCAGACGATTTGGTCCATGTTTTGGTCTTGAAGCATCAAAGGCACCTTGTAAAGAGTGTCTGCATCCGGGCACTCGATAACGGCGTTTTTGTCGATGTCACAGAATAGGGCAAGCTTGTCCTTCATATCTTGAGAAATCGGCATTTCTGTACGCACGACGATGATGTTTGGCTGAATGCCAAGGCTGCGCAATTCTTTTACACTGTGCTGAGTTGGCTTTGTTTTCATTTCGCCAGCCGCTTTTAAGTAAGGAATTAACGTACAGTGAATGTACAATACATTGTCAGAGCCGATATCGCTCTTAATTTGACGAATCGCTTCAAGGAATGGAAGGGATTCAATATCTCCAACTGTTCCGCCGATCTCTGTGATTACGACATCTGCGTTCGTGTCATGACCGGCTTTCATGATGCGTTCTTTGATTTCATTCGTGATATGCGGGATAACTTGGACCGTTCCGCCAAGATAGTCGCCGCGGCGCTCTTTTTTCAAGACATGGGAATAGATCTTCCCAGTTGTTACGTTAGAGAGCTTGGAAAGGTTGATATCGATGAAGCGCTCATAGTGACCAAGGTCTAGGTCTGTTTCTGCGCCGTCATCCGTTACGAATACCTCTCCGTGCTGATAAGGGCTCATTGTCCCTGGGTCCACGTTGATGTATGGGTCGAATTTTTGAATTGTTACTTTTAACCCTCTATTTTTCAATAAGCGACCTAGAGAAGCGGCTGTGATTCCTTTCCCTAGGGAGGAAACTACTCCTCCGGTAACAAAAATATATTTTGTCATAAAAAAATCCTCCTATCATTTCTAAACATTGCGCACGGATAATCATCTATTTCAATCTTACTTTTCGTTAAAATTAACCGACGTATCCATAAAAAATAAAAAACGCCCCCTTGCGAACAAGGGAGCGTTAATCGCTATAATTAGTTCCTTCATGTTTAAAGGAGCCCAGATAATATTCTACAAAGATTGACACTTGAAGTCAAGGTTGATGTTTATCGATTTTCTTCCTCTTCTTCGAAGTCCTCTTCTTCGTCTTCTTCAATAACGAATTTATCTTTAATGATTTCTTCGTCATCTTCAATCAGGTCGTCATCATCTTCATCGAAATCGTCGTCGATTAAGTCTTCGTCTTCTTCCTCTTCATCATCAAAATCATCGATATCGTCGAAGTCTAAATCTTCATCTTCATCGATAACATCGAAGTCATCAAGATCTTCATCCTCGACAACCTTCTTGCCTTTTTTCTTCTTCACTTTAGAGGCAGGAACAGTTTCTTCTTCTACTTGCTCAACTGGATACCAGCCTTTTAAGCCCCAGCGGTTATCGCCGATGCTGATGAAGCGGCCGTCCACGTTCAGGTCCGTATAGAACTGGCCAATTTTATCTGCCACTTCCTCATCAGACAATCCAAGCATTTGCTGGATTTCATCCATCATCACTTTAAAGTCTATAGCTTCTTTCTTTTCTATAAGTAATAAGTTTGCAATTTCAATGAGGGCCATTTCACGAATATCTTCCATAGACATCTTGGCTAAAGTCATTGTTCGCACATCCTTTCTATCAAATCAACATCAAAACACCCAATTATGCATATCCCATTATAACCAAACGGCTTATCATAATGCCACTTTATTTTACTTCTTGTCTCTAATTCCTTGCTTCCAATGCTGATATGCCTTGAATGCGAGGAAGATGGAGATAAGCAAGCAGCCGACCGCCCCAAGCGAATGGTCATAAAGAATCCGGAACAGCCAGAGGAATGCAAAAAGGATGAGCATGCTGCCTATTCTGCGCCGCATATCCATCATTTAACCCTCCTGTTCTCCATTATGACCCGCTTTTATGTAACTTATAAGGAAGATGACAGTTTTATCCTATCACACAAATGGAAAGGAGGGGGTCATAATTAATTGAATATTTTCAAGATGTAAAGAAAAGCGCGGAAGAAACCCTCCGCGCTAACTCTTTGGATTACATGTTCCTGCGATATTGTCCCCCAACTTCGTATAAAGCATGTGTTATCTGTCCGAGACTTGCTACCTGAACCGTCTCCATAAGTTGTTCAAAAATATTCTCTCCGCTGACTGCCGCTTCCTTTAAGCGTTCAAGCGCTTCACCCGATTCATTCTCGTGCTTCTTCTGAAAGGCCTCAAGATTTCGGATTTGATGGTCTTTTTCCTCCTTTGTCGCACGGGCCAGCTGCATACTATTGACCTCTTCCTCGCTTGGAGGATTCGGGTTCAGGTACGTATTCACGCCGATGATTGGGAGCTCGCCATTATGCTTCTTCGTCTCATAGTACATGGATTCATCCTGGATCTTGCCGCGCTGGTACTGCATTTCCATTGCACCGAGAACACCGCCGCGGTCATTGATCCGTTCAAATTCCTGCAAAACGGCTTCTTCTACAAGATCAGTGAGCTCATCAATAATATAGGCGCCTTGAAGGGAATTCTCATTCTTCATCAACCCGAATTCCTTCGTGATGATCATTTGAATGGCCATTGCCCTGCGCACAGATTCCTCCGTCGGGGTCGTAATCGCTTCATCATAAGCATTCGTGTGCAAGGAGTTGCAATTATCCTGAAGAGCGATAAGGGCCTGGAGCGTTGTCCGGATGTCATTAAAGTCAATCTCCTGCGCATGCAAGGAGCGTCCAGAGGTTTGAATATGATATTTCAACTTCTGGCTCCGCTCATTTGCCCCATATTTCTCCTTCATGACAATCGCCCAAATTCGGCGCGCCACCCGTCCTAAAACGGTGTATTCCGGGTCCAGGCCATTCGAGAAGAAGAATGATAGATTCGGAGCAAACTCATCAATCTTCATTCCTCGGCTCAAGTAATACTCGACATAGGTAAAACCATTGGAGAGCGTGAAGGCAAGCTGGGATATCGGATTGGCGCCTGCTTCTGCGATATGATACCCAGAAATAGAGACAGAATAATAGTTCCTAACTTGATTCTGCACAAAGTATTCCTGAATATCCCCCATCATTTTCAGGGCGAATTCCGTTGAGAAGATGCAGGTGTTCTGACCTTGATCTTCCTTCAAAATATCTGCTTGAACGGTACCGCGCACAACCTGGAGGGTGTTACTTCTTACGCTTGCTGCCTCTTCCTCAGTGAGCGCACGGCCGAGCTCCTGCTCCTTCTTCTCTAATTGCTGGTCAATGGCTGTATTCATGAACATCGCGAGGATAATCGGCGCCGGACCATTGATGGTCATGGATACGGATGTACTTGGCGCGCATAAATCAAAGCCTGCATAAAGCTTTTTCATATCATCGAGCGTACAAACGCTGACGCCGCTCTCCCCAACCTTTCCATAAATATCCGGCCGGATATGTGGATCTTCACCGTATAATGTAACCGAATCAAAGGCTGTGCTCAGACGCTTCGCCTCATCATCCTTCGAAAGATAATGGAAGCGGCGATTCGTTCTCTCTGGAGAGCCTTCTCCTGCAAATTGACGTTTCGGGTCCTCTTCCTTCCGTTTGAACGGGAATACGCCTGCCGTGAATGGGAACTTGCCCGGTACGTTTTCCCTTCTTACCCAGCGCACAATCTCGCCATAATCCTTGAATTTCGGCAGGGCAACCTTCGGGATGGTCAGGCCACTTAAAGAGATGGTCTTCAGCTCTGTACGGATTTCCCGGCCGCGTACCTGTGTTACAAGCTCATCCTGGCTGTATGCCTCTCTTTGAGCTTCCCAGCCTTCAATGATCTCGACTGTTTCCGGTTCAAGCTCCTGCTTGGTCTTCTCCTTTAGCTTTTGCAGTGTTTCGGCTGGTTCTCCGTTCTCCTCCAAAGCCTCGATTGTCCCTTCAATCTGGAAGAGCTTGCGGGCAGCCTTCTCCTGCTTAGTGGTGCGCGCATGATACGAACGAACGGCATCGGCGAGCTCACGCAAATAGTATTGGCGGTCTGGCGGAATGATTGTATGCTGCTTTTCTGTCTTCGCATCCTTGCTATAACGTGTCCGGTAATCTGTACCCGTATGCTTTGCCATTGCCTCAACCAAGGCTGCGAATAAAGCATTTGTGCCTTCGTCATTGAACTGGCTCGCAATCGTTCCATACACCGGCAGCTCTGCCAGGTCGCGGTCAAAGAGATTGCGGCTGCGCTGGTATTGCTTTTGCACCTGACGCAGAGCATCCTGTGACCCTTTTCGTTCAAATTTATTGATAACAATGAAATCAGCATAGTCAATCATGTCAATCTTCTCAAGCTGTGTCGGTGCCCCAAATTCGCTTGTCATTACATACATCGAGATATCACAGACCTCTGTGATGGCTGCATCTCCTTGGCCGATTCCGCTCGTTTCAACAATGACGGCATCATAGCCGGCTGCCTTCACGACGGCAATCGCATCCTTAATAGAAGTAGAGAGCTCTGAGCGGGAATCCCTTGTCGCCAGACTTCTCATATACACATTCGGGTGAAAAATCGCATTCATGCGAATTCTGTCCCCGAGCAGGGCCCCGCCTGTTTTTTGCTTCGTCGGATCAATTGATAAAATGGCCAAGCGGTGATTCGGAAGCTCCCGGATAAAGCGGCGAATTAATTCATCTGTGAGTGAGCTTTTCCCTGCTCCGCCTGTACCTGTTATTCCGATAACCGGAATCGTGCTGGCCTCCTTGGCAAGCTTCTCTATGACAGGTTCTACTGCTGCAGCCTCTTCTGACCTCCACAGTTTATTCTCTGCCATCGTAATCGCGCGTGCTACTGCTAGAGGCTTCTCAGGGCTGAGCGTCTCCGCTGAAATTGTCTCTAATGGCGGAAGCGGGTAATCGCATTCCTTGATTAGAACTTCCATCATGCCCTCTAGGCCTAGCTCTCGTCCATCATCCGGCGAGAAAAGACGGGCAATCCCATATTCATGAAGCTCCTTAATCTCACGTGGGATAATGACTCCTCCCCCGCCGCCATAAATGCGGATATGCGGTGCTCCTCTTTCCTTCAATAAATCATACATATATTTAAAGTACTCCATATGACCGCCTTGGTAGGAGGATACAGCAATTCCTTGTACATCCTCTTCGATGGCCGCGCTCACAACCTCCTCTACTGAGCGGTTATGCCCAAGGTGAATGACCTCTGCTCCCTTTGCCTGAAGAATTCTCCTCATAATATTCACGCTGACATCATGTCCGTCAAACAGACTAGATGCCGTAACAAAGCGAATATGATTCTTCGGTTTATACTCGTTGCTCATAACGTTCCCCCTCTATCGAACTATGTTGGCTCCCTCCGTAATCCCCTTTAACAGCAAATCCGTTTGTGAGTCGATATAATCCTCAATCGTAAAATTCTTCCCGATTGCCCAGCGTCTGAACGCCCACATCTGTCCATGGACAATGATGTTATGGGCAAGTAAATATGTCTGATCTGCTCGGAGCTCAATTTCCTCATTCTCCAGGCAGGCGACAATCAATTTCTCAAACATGCGTGCCATTTCGATTTCCTTATTGAGCACATAAGGCAAGGCCGTCTTGTTTAAAGACTTAGCCTCCTGATACATGACTAATACTTCATCCTGCATTTCATCACAGATGCGAAAGTAATAGGAAATGCCAAGGCGCAGGCCTTCTAGCGTCCCCTCGCTTAATTCGAGCGCCTTTTGCAGCCGCTCCTTCACTTCCTCATAAATATTGTCGCAAACGAGATAGAGGATATCGTCCTTGGACCGGATATATTCGTATAATGTGCCGATGCTGAACCCTGCTGCTCTTGCAATCTCCCTTGTTGTGGTCCGGTGGTACCCTTTCTCAATAAATAAGGCGACCGCTCCCTTGATCATCTCGTCGCGCCGTTTCTTTACAAGCTTCTCGTCCTTGACAGATGCTTGCACCTCTATTTTCTTCAAGATCCCCCACCGCCTTTTTTAAAAGGGTTTCCTCCCGGTTTTTTCCCGGGAGGAATTGTCATGACCTCATCTTACTTCGTCAACATACGGGAAATGACAAGACGCTGTATTTCCTGTGTTCCCTCATAGATTTGGGTGATTTTCGCATCACGCATGAACCGTTCAACCGGGTAATCCTTCGTATAACCATAACCGCCGAAAATTTGCACAGCATCAGTTGTCACGCGCATGGCAGCATCTCCTGCGAATAATTTCGACATCGCCGATTCTTTCCCATACGGAAGACCTTTAGACTCAAGCCATGCTGCCTGATAAGTCAAAAGACGTGCAGCCTCCACGCTTGTCGCCATGTCAGCCAGTTTGAAGCCAACCCCTTGCTGGGCACTGATTGGCTTGCCAAACTGAACACGTTCCTTCGCATAGTCTGTTGCCGCATCAAGAGCACCTTGTGCGATTCCGACTGCCTGTGCAGCAATACCATTACGTCCGCCATCAAGCGTCATCATCGCAATCTTGAAGCCTTCTCCCTCTTCACCAAGACGATTTTCCATTGGTACGCGGCATTCTTCAAAGATTATTTCCGTTGTCGGAGAGGAACGAATACCAAGTTTCTTTTCCTTCTTGCCGACGCTGAAGCCTTTGAAATCCTTCTCAACGATAAAGGCAGTCGTGCCCCTTTGTTTTTTCTCCGGGTCCGTGAGGGCGAAGACAACGTATGTATCTGCAATCCCGCCATTTGTGATAAAGATCTTCGACCCGTTCAGGATGTAATCATCCCCATCACGGCGTGCCGTTGTTCTCATCGCACCAGAGTCAGAGCCGGAGCCTGGCTCGGTCAAGCCGTATGCGCCAATCTTCTCGCCTGTTGCCAAAGGTCGAAGGTAACGCTGTTTTTGCTCCTCCGTACCAAATTTATAGATTGGCCAGCTTGCCAGTGATGTATGAGCGGATAAGGTTACCCCTGTTGATGCACACACACGGGAAAGCTCCTCAACAGCAATGCAATAAGCGACATAGTCGCTGCCGATTCCGCCGTACTCCTCCGGCCATGGAATCCCTGTCAGGCCAAGCTCAGCCATCTTATCAAACAGCTCTTTATCAAAGCGTTCTTCCTCATCGCGTTCTGCAGCGGTCGGAGCCACTTCATTCTTGGCGAAATCGCGTACCATCTTGCGGATCATCTCATGCTCTTCTGACAATTGAAAATTCATCTTCCATCCCCCAAATCTATCAATTTACTAATTGCTTACTGATGACTATTCGCTGTATTTCACTTGTTCCTTCATAAATCTCCGTTACCTTTGCATCGCGGAAATAGCGCTCGACTGGATACTCCTCTGTATAGCCGTATCCGCCAAATACTTGGATGGCCTCTGTCGTGACATCCATGGCAGTCCTTGATGCCATCAATTTCGCCATCGACGATTCCTTCGTGCAGGATAATCCATCACCTTTTAAGGAGGCTGCCTGATAGACGAGCAGCTTAGAAGCTTCAATCGCTGTCGCCATATCAGCAAGCTTAAAGCCGATTCCTTGCTGAGCACTGATTGGTTTGCCGAACTGCTGCCTCCCCATCGCATAACGTACAGCTTCTACGAAAGCACCTTCAGCGATTCCAAGCGCTTGAGCAGCAATGCCGATTCGGCCCGTGTTCAAGTTACTGAGTGCGATGGCTAGTCCCTGACCCTCAACCCCGAGCAGATTCTTCGCAGGAACCTTCATATCCTCAAAGGTGATTTGCACCGTACGCGAGCCATGAAGGCCCATTTTCTGCTCATCCTTGCCGATGATAAGGCCAGGTGTCCCCTTTTCCACGATAAAGGCAGAGATTCCTTTGCTTCCCTGCTCTGGTGCCGTTTGAGCGAAGACAATATACGTATCTGCCTCTCCTCCATTCGTGATGAAGATCTTGGAGCCATTGAGAATATACTCATCGCCTTGCTTAACGGCCTTCGATTTAAGCGACCCGGCATCTGAGCCTGCGCTCGGCTCCGTCAGGCAGAAGGCTCCCAGATATTCACCGCTGGCAAGCTTCGGAATATAGGCCTTCTTCTGCTCCTCTGTCCCATAAAAGAGGATGGGATTCGTACCGACAGAGGTATGAACACTCAGAATAACGCCGACTGTCGGACTTACCTTTGAGATCTCATGGATGGCGATAATATAGGATGTGAAGTCCATACCGGCACCGCCGTATTCTGCTGGAATGGGAATTCCCATTAGACCAAGCCCGCCCATTTTCTCAAGCACAGCGCTTGGAAATGCCCCTTTTTCCATCTCCGGTATAAATGGTGCAATCACTTCTTCTGCGAATTCCCGCACCATCTTTCTCATCATCTGCTGTTCTTCTGTAAATCTTAAGTCCATTCAAGCTGCCTCCCCATAGGCGTGATGCCTATTAGCTGTATTCATAAAACCCTCGGCCTGTCTTCTTCCCAAGCCAGCCGGCCTTCACATATTTGCGCAGAAGCGGACATGGACGGTATTTATCCTCACCAAGCCCTTCCTGAAGTGTCTCCATAATATAAAGACATGTATCAAGCCCGATGAAATCAGCGAGCTGAAGAGGTCCCATCGGATGATTCATCCCAAGCTTCATGACCTCATCAATCGCTTCCTTGGAGGCAACACCTTCATAAAGTGTGAAGATCGCCTCATTAATCATTGGCATGAGCACACGGTTAGAGATGAATCCTGGAAAGTCATTCACCTCAACAGGTACCTTTCCAAGGTCCTTTGCCATTGTTTCAATGGCGGTATATACCTCATCCTTCGTCGCTAGACCGCGGATGATTTCAACGAGCTTCATGACCGGAACCGGGTTCATGAAATGCATCCCGATGACCTGCTCCGGTCTGTTTGTTGCCGCTGCAATCTCTGTGATTGGCAAGGAAGAGGTATTCGTCGCCAAAATGGCCTCAGGCGGTGCTAGTTGATCGAGCTCAGCAAATAATTGCTTCTTGATCTCCATATTTTCCACAGCAGCTTCAATAACGACATTCACTTCCTTGGCATTTTGCAAATCAGTGGAAGGCTTAATTCGCTCAAGGATTGCAGCCTTCTCTTCATCTGAGAGACGTCCCTTATCAACAAGGCGCTGCACATTTTTCTCAATGCCTGAGCGGCCTCTGTTCACGAATTCCTCCTTCAAATCATGCAGAAATACATCATATCCAGCCGCCGCACATACCTGTGCGATTCCAGAGCCCATTTGGCCGGCCCCTATGACCATGACTTGTTTGATCTCCATTCTGAAAGCTCCCCCTTATTCCCCTTTTGGTACTTCAATCATGATTGCATCCCCTTGGCCGCCGCCGCTGCAGATGGAGGCAATGCCGATTCCGCCTCCGCGTCGCTTCAATTCATACATCAGCGTAAGGATAATTCTTGTACCGCTTGCCCCAATTGGGTGACCTAGCGCAACGGCTCCTCCATTGACATTGACCTTCTCTGCGTCTAAACCAGCAATCTTGCCGCTTGCAAGGGCAACCGCCGCAAACGCCTCATTCACTTCGAATAAATTAACCTCATCCAATGACCTGCCCGTTTTCTCCAACAGGGCATTAATAACAAGTCCTGGTGTTTTCGGGAAATCCTTTGCCTCAACGGCTACCTCCGCATGGCCGAGAATGACAGCCCCAATCTGGCGTCCTTCCTCACGGGCACGTTCTTCACTCATTAGGACGAGTGCCCCTGCCCCGTCATTAATGCCAGGTGCGTTACCGGCAGTGATGGTCCCGTCTGCACCAAAGGCAGGCTTCAGGCTGGCCAATCTTTCCGGAGTTGTATCCTTCCTTGGTGCCTCGTCAACAGAAATGACCCGTTCCCCCTTGCGTTCTTTAACCGTTACAGGCACAATCTCCTCTTCCAAGCGTCCAGCCTCCATCGCAGCAATGGCACGCTGATGACTTTGGTAAGCCCATTTATCCTGCTCTTCTCTCGTAAGCTCTAAATCTGTTGCTGTGCTATTGCCGTATGTCCCCATATGCACACCCGTGAAGCTGCAGGTCAGACCATCATGAACCATCATATCTACCACACGTCCATCTCCCATCCTCGCTCCCCAGCGTTCCTTCGGGAGAATGTATGGCGCATTGCTCATTGACTCCATTCCGCCGGCAACGATGACTTCCTCATCACCAAGGCGAATAATCTGGTCAGCCAGCGTTACACTTCTTAGTCCTGATGCACATACCTTATTAATCGTTTCCGTTTTCACTTCCCATGGCAGACCAGCTTCACGTGCTGCCTGGCGAGAAACTATTTGTCCTTGGCCCCCTTGAAGGACACACCCCATGATTACTTCATCAATTTCCTCTGCCTTGATGCCAGATCGTCCGATTGCTTCCTTAATGGCCATACCGCCTAGCTGCGAGGCCGTCAAACTGCTTAGTGACCCTCCGAATTTGCCAAAAGGTGTTCTTGCGCCGTCTAAAATAACCGTTTTTCTCATCTTTTCCCCTCCGATTATTGAATTTCTCCCATCCATGACTGAACGCTCGTTCGCTATGTAAGCGCTTTATTCTATCATACTATTATTTTACATAAAAAGGAAAGAAACGGAAATCCATACACGCTATTTCCCCCTAAATATAGGTGCAAGATCTCCGTCTCTCCACAGTTCTTATATAGACCCCTTTGATGAACCGATTATGATGCTAATTCCTTTTCCTCACCGAACACAGACTTCTCTAGAAGCTCTGCTACATCATATGTCTTCACTTCTTCTTCAACTTCCTTCGCCTTCGTACCATCACTGAGCATCGTTAAGCAGTACGGACATCCAGAGCTGATGACAGTTGGATTCACCGTTAATGCCTGCTCCGTTCTTGCTACGTTGATGCGATGGCCTGTTTCTTCCTCCATCCACATCAACCCGCCTCCTGCTCCACAGCACATTCCGTTCTCACGGTTCCGTCCTTCAATTTCGACGAAAGAGGCACCTGGAATAGCCTTTAAGATATCACGCGGTGCGTCATAAACATCATTGTAACGGCCAAGATAGCATGAATCATGGAAGGTGATCTTCTCATTGACGGCATGTGTCGGTTTCAATCTTCCATCCCGTACGAGTTCAGCCAGCACTTGTGTATGATGGTACACTTCAGCCTCGAGACCAAAGTCCGGATATTCGTTTTTGAAAATATTAAAGGCATGCGGGTCAATCGTAACGATTCTTTTAATGTCATTCTTCGCAAATTCCTCAATATTCTTCGTCGCAAGCTCCTGGAACAAGAATTCGTTGCCAAGGCGGCGTGGTGTATCCCCTGAGTTCTTCTCCTTATTGCCAAGGATGGCAAATTTGACGCCGGCTTCATTCAGCAAGCGCGCAAAGGAAAGGGCAATCTTTTGGGAACGGTTATCGTATGAGCCCATGGCACCGACCCAGAATAAGTATTCAAATTCTTCTCCTGCTTTGGACATTTCCTTCACGGTTGGAACATGTACATCCTCGCGTGCTTCACGCCAAGCCTCACGTTCCTTCCGGTTCAATCCCCAAGGGTTCCCTTGACGCTCGATGTTCTGCATCGCACGCTGGGCATCTGCCGGCACCTTTCCTTCTGTGAGCACCAAGTAACGGCGCATATCAAGGATCTTGCCGACATGCTGGTTCATGACGGGACATTGGTCTTCACAGTTACGGCAAGTGGTACAAGCCCAAAGTTCTTCCTCTGTAATCACTTCACCGACAAGCGCTGGGTTGTACATGTCAATCGCTGCCGCCGATTCGACAGCTCCCTGACCCTTTGCCGCCATCGCGATTTGATTACCCTTTGTGTTAGCAAAGACAAAGGATGGCACCCAAGGCTCTTTGCGTGTTACAGCAGCACCTGTGAAGGTTAGATGATCGCGCATCTTAAGCAGCAGGTCCATCGGGGAAAGCATCTTCCCTGTGACGGATGCCGGACACATATTTGTACAGCGGCCGCACTCTACACAAGCATAGAGGTCAAGCAGCTGAAGGTCCGTGAAATCTTCAATCTTTCCAGCGCCGAACGTTTCCTGTGACTCATCTTCAAAGTCAATCGGCTTTAATTTCGGCGGTGTCAGCCTGTGGAAATACACATTGGCTGGTCCCGCGATCAAGTGAGCATGCTTGGATTGCGGGATATAAACTAAGAAGGTCAGAATAAACAGCAGGTGAATCCACCAAGCTACATAGAACACTACAGCAGCCGCTGTCTCGCTCATCCAGCCAAGCAGGAAAGCAATGGATGAGGCAACAGGCTCAGACCAGTGCAGCTCCCCGCCATGGAGCCAAATTAAAGAGGCACCATTAGCTACCAAAGTCGCAAGCATTAGTCCGCCAATGAAGATCAGTACAAGTCCTGATTTAAACCCCCGTTTCAATCGGACAAGCTTCTCAATATAACGGCGGTAAAACGCCCATATAACAGCGACCATAACCATTAAAACAACAATTTCCTGGAAGAATGTGAAAAACGGGTAGAGAGGTCCAAGCAGCAGGTGTGAGCCTGGCTTAATCCCTTTCCAGATTAGATCGATGGCTCCAAATTGGACCAATATAAATCCATAAAAGAAGAGCACATGCATCGTACCGCTTTTCTTATCCTTCATCAGCTTCTTCTGTCCAAACACATACACCCATATCTTCTCGAGCCGCTTCTTAACATCATTATCAAACTCTTCCTTCTTGCCGAGCTTGATAAATTCGATTCGAGACTTAACCAAGTACGCAAACAGATAGATTGCGTAAGCGGTTACAAGTATGGCTGCAATTAAATTGATCCAAAGCAGACCATTCATCTCCATCCCTCTTTCGCCCCTTATTTGCTGCTACTCTCGCTTGCATGCTTCAAATAGCGGCATTCCTAAATATACCATTCAGTTTCTATGTTCATTTTATATAATGAATGAGCGTTCAGTCAATCTATATCTTCCTATAATTTCAAATTATTCTAAACTCAGGAGGAAATACATGCATCTTTGGCTGTGTGAGGGGGGGTATTTCACGCAAAACTCGCCATACTAACTTCATGGCTGGATATGTATCATTTACCCCTACCCTATTTCCATATTTTTGAAACTATTTCCATTAGAAAGGATGCCCATAATGGATATTCAATTTGGATATGTCTCAACCGCCTTAGACCTCTGGGAATCCTCTCCCTCAAGGACGATTACCTATACACGCTGGAGCAGGCTTTCTCCGAGGGAGCAGAAAGAAAGGCTCCACGAAATAACGAAGCAGAATATTGAATCGACTAAACGGATTCTTCATTACAATATTGCAAAAGAAATCAAGATTTACCGTTTCTCAAGCTCAATTGTACCGCTAGCCACCCATCCTGACGTCAAATGGGATTATCTCACCCCCTTCAAAAAGGAGTGGGCTGAGCTTGGCAGGCTCGTCAAGGAGCATCATCTCCGCGTAAGCTTCCATCCGAATGCCTTCACCCTCTTCACCTCTCCCAATCAGGATGTGACGGAGAAGGCTGTCTGGGATATGCACTATCATTATCGCTTGCTCGAAGAAATGGGTATGCCGGAGGGTGCCTTAATCAATATTCACGTTGGCGGCTCCTATGGTAATAAAAAAGCAGCTGTCAGCCGCTTTTATCAAAACATCAAGAAGCTTCCTGCCGAGATCAAGGAACGGATGACGCTTGAGAATGATGACAAAACCTATACGGCCGAGGAAACCCTGCAGGTATGCGAGCATGAGGAAATCCCTCTTCTATTCGACTACCATCATCATATCGCTAACCCATCCTCTAAAGAGCTAAAATCGCTCCTTCCTCGTATTTTAAGAACATGGGAAGGTCGTGGCTGGAAGCCGAAGATTCATATCTCCTCTCCCCGTTCCGATAAAGAGATACGGGCTCATGCAGCGGATGTGGATAAGGATTTCATTCTCCCGTTCATCCAGCTGGTGAAGGAGACCGGGATTCAAGAAATTGATTTTATCATTGAGGCAAAGAACAAGAATATTGCGATGCAGAAATTAATTGAGGACCTTGCAGCCATCAGGGGAGTAAAGCGCATCAATGGCGGCAAAATTCGATTCAAATAAAAAGACCATCCCATGGCATTCGCTAAGAGGATGGTCTTTTGTCTATTACATTCTTTCCGGAGCGGATACACCGATCAGCTTCATGGCATTTGCCAAAGTAATCTTCGCTGCCTGCACAAGGGCAAGACGCGCTTTGCTTCGCTCTGGATGCTCTGGGTCAAGCACCTTGTCCGCATTGTAGAAGCTATGGAACGTAGATGCCAGGTCAAAGATATAGTTTGTCACACGGTGAGGCATGCGTTTTTCAGCCGCTTCCGCAACTGCCTGCGGGAACTCACCAAGTTTTTTCAATAAGTCGATTTCTTTCTCAGAACCGATTTGGCTGTAGTCAACATCCCCATCAAGAGTGATGCCCATCTCTTCCCCTTGGCGTAAAATACTGCAAATACGTGCATGTGCGTATTGAGCATAATAAACCGGGTTATCATTGGATTGGGACACAGCCAAGTCAAGGTCAAAGTCCATATGAGAATCTGCACTTCTCATGGCGAAGAAGTAACGAACCGCATCAAGGCCGACCTCTTCCATCAAGTCTCTCATCGTAACAGCTTTACCTGTACGTTTGGACATCTTCATTTTCTCGCCATTTTTGAACAAATGAACAAGCTGGATGATTTCCACTTCAAGCGTATCTTTCGAATAGCCCATCGCTTGGATAGCTGCTTTCATACGCGGAATATAACCATGGTGGTCTGCACCCCAGATGTTGATTAATTTATCAAAGCCGCGCTCAAGCTTGTTCTTATGGTATGCGATATCCGGCAATAGGTATGTGTAAGAGCCATCATTCTTGATTAATACACGATCCTTGTCATCGCCGTATTCAGTAGAGCGGAACCAAGTTGCTCCGTCCTTCTCATAAATATGGCCCTTCTCACGGAGAAGCTCCAATGCAGGCATGATTTTGCCATCCTCATAAAGGGATGTTTCAGAGAACCATACATCAAATGGTACGCGGAAGCTTTCAAGGTCCTTCTTCAGTTTCTCCATTTCATATTTCAAGCCGTACTCACGGAAAAACTTGAAGCGTTCTTCATCACCCTTGCTAAGGATTTGATCGCCAAATTCCTCTGCCAGGCGTTTTCCGATATTGATGATATCTTCACCATGGTAGCCGTCCTCAGGCATCTCTGCATCAAGACCAAGCGCTTGCTTGTAGCGTGCTTCAACAGAGTAGGCGAGATTATTGATTTGGTTTCCGGCATCATTGATATAGTATTCGCGGGATACGTCCCAGCCTGCTTTATCAAGGATATTGGAAAGTGAATCCCCTACAGCCGCTCCGCGGGCATGTCCTAAATGGAGGTCTCCTGTTGGGTTTGCAGATACGAACTCAACTTGAATTTTTTCGCCCTTACCGACATTTGATTCCCCGTAAGCTTCTTTTGCTTCAAGGATGGTAGGAATCAAATCAGTTAGATAGCTATTATCTAAGTAAAAGTTAATAAAGCCCGGTCCTGCAATCTCAATCTTTGAGATAGAAGCCTTGCTTGTGTCGAAATTCTCAATAATCGCTTCCGCAATTGCTCTTGGCGCTTTCTTGGCAACACGCGCAAGCTGCATCGCCATATTCGTTGAATAATCACCATGTGCTTTATCCTTAGGCAATTCAAGGATGACGCTTGGAATTTCTTCTTCTTTCGCCAAGCCGGCTTTAAGGACAGCCTGTTTGATTTCTTCTTTAATTTGATCCTGAATTTCCGTTACGATATTCATTACTTCTTTTCCTCCTTGACCGTTAATGTAAGGTGATAGTGCCCCACATTTTCATCCTGCAAAAATAAATGATAGGAGACCTTGAATTCTTCCTCATTCGTCTCTTTATTGACGGTATGACTTAGGGCATTTGTATGTGTCGATAAATCAAGTGTACCATGAATGCTGTCATATGACCCTTCCGTTACGGAGCCAATTTTGAACAGTTGCTTCATCTTCACTGCACCGCTGCGGATGATGATCATTTCGTTTCCATCATATTTCACCGTCGTATTGATCTTCCCGTTATTCTCTACATGTTCGATGTAACGGACATATGTGGCATTGGGCATATGGTGCAATGTCCCAAAAGTGACCAGTTCGATATTCTCGACATCGTCCTCATGTTCGATTTTCGTCTTCAATCTCACCATGACCTCTTTAGCTGCGTTACTTTTTTCCTCGGTCATTTAATGAATTCCCCCTGGGATTTGTATTAGTACTCAATTCTACAAGTATAAGATATTGAAAAACAGTCTGGCAACTTGTCGGACCATATTTCCTAAAAAACCATGGTCTGTCATGCCTCTTTAGTAGTATGGACGTGCCGCAGGCATTCTTAGCCGTCTTTTTCTTCCAAACTTAAAAGAGTATAGTCCAATCCTATATAAAAGTAAAGATTTTCCCCGAAAGCCAAATTTCTGTTTAAAACAGCCCCGTTTTTTTCATACTACTGGTAATGAATGAATTGACACCAGAGACTAAGGGGGAAGGAATATGTCCAGAACCGAACGCAAAAGAAGAAAACGATTCATCTACCGTGCCATTACATTTGGCACCATACTCGTCACGACCGTCTCCCTCGCCTGCTTGGCCGCCATTTGGACTGGCATCAAAATAGCAGGCGCACCTGAGGTGACCGTTCCGCAAACAACCGTTTATTTAGCAGATGACCTCCAGCCTTTTGGCGAAAGCCATGGTGCACAGAAGCGTTACTGGGTATCTCTTGATCAGATATCCCCTTATTTAATTGATGCGACGATTGCCGTGGAGGACCGCCAATTTTTCTCCCATCACGGGTTTGATTTAAAGCGAATTGCCGGAGCGGTCATTAAAGATGTGGCTGCGCGCGCGAAGGTTCAAGGTGCGAGCACGATTACACAGCAATACGCCCGGAACCTCTTCCTTGGGTCGGAGAAGACATGGACACGAAAGGCAAAGGAAGCATTCTATACACTAAGGCTGGAGGAACATTATTCGAAGAATGAGATTCTAGAAGGATATTTGAATACGATTTATTATGGGCACGGCATGTATGGCATTGAAGCCGCGAGCCATTATTATTTTCACAAAAACGCAAGTGACCTGACCTTAACAGAGGCCAGCATCCTTGCCGGCATCCCAAAGGGGCCGAGCCTCTACTCGCCGATTCATTCACCTGAGAATGCAAAAAGGCGCCAGGAAATTGTACTCCGCTCCATGGAGGCAACCGGTGCTATTACGAAGGCCCAAGGTGAAATGGCACAGCAGGCATTCCAGCATACCGCCTTATATGGCTCTCTTGATACAGAGGATTTAGCGAAGGCCCCCTACTTCCTTGATGCAGTGAACCAGGAGCTTCGTACAGTCCTGCAGGGGCGGGAGGATCTCATCCGCGCCGGCGGCTTGACCGTTTATACAACATTGAACATTGCCCAGCAGGCAAAGGCAGAGGACATCGTGACCGCTCATATCCCGGATAAGAGCGAGCTGCAGGTAGCCCTCGTTGCCATGAATCCTAAAAGCGGCGGAGTAAAGGCCTTGATTGGCGGAACTAATTATGAAAAGAGCGCCTATAACCGTGCAACCCAATCGCTGCGCCAGCCGGGGTCAACCATTAAGCCGCTCCTCTATTACACAGCCCTTGAAAAAGGCTTCACCCCTTCCACAACGATGAGGAGCGAGGAAACAACCTTCTCCTATGATGAAGGGAAAAGCAGCTATACGCCGCATAACTTCCGCAATCACTATGCCAATGAAGCCATCACGATGGCCCAGGCGATTGCTGTATCGGACAATATTTATGCGGTCAAAACCCATCTCTTCCTCGGTCAGGAGGAGCTCGTCAAGGCCGGAAAGCGATTCGGCCTCACCTCCAAAATGACGAAGGTGCCATCGCTCGCCCTTGGTACATCTGGTGTTAAGCCGATTGAGATGGCCAATGCCTATAATTACTTTGCGAACGGCGGCAAGAAGGTCAAGCCCTTCTTCATCACAAAGGTCCTTGATCGTGATGGCAGCACTCTATATGAACGCAAGCCGAAGAAGAAAAAAGCACTGGATCAAGCCAATGCCTATGTCATGACGCAAATGCTCACCGGCGTCTTTGATGAAAAATTAAATGGATACGCCTCTGTCACCGGCTCCTCCATCATCCCGAAGCTATCCCGGCCCTATGCCGGCAAATCCGGTTCAACGGAATACGACAGCTGGATGATTGGATTCACGCCGCAGCTGACAACCGGCATCTGGGCCGGCTATGACCAATCACGCAAGCTTGAAACCAAATACGATAAAACAACCGCTAAGCAAATCTGGGCCGAATTCATGGAATCCTCCCATGAGGACAAGCCTGTCACCGACTTCAAACAGCCAAAAGGCGTAATCGGCGTAGAAATTGACCCCGTCACAGGCATGCTTGCCGATGAAAACTGTCCGGTGAAGAGGATGACCTATTTCAAGAAAGGCAGCGAACCGAAGGAAATTTGCCCGCTCCACGGACATACTGAAGATAGTACTGATCAGAATTCTGGCACAGATAAAGAGAAACAGCCTTGGTATAAACGCTTTTGGCCGTTTAAGCATGGAGTTTAGGATGAGGAACCGCTGATCCCGAGTTTGGGATTGGCGGTTTTATTTTTGAGTTTTCGTTTTAATCTAGCATTTTCGCTCTTAACCTAGGATTTCCGCCCTTACGGTTAGATTGTCGCCCTTACTCTTATATTTTCTCCCTAACGACCAGGTTTCCGCCCTTAAAACTTGCCGTTCGCTCTTAAATCACCTTTTTGAGAAAATCCCTTTTGAAAATCACCGCCCTGCGGCGCTGAGAAATTAAAAATGGACAAGCTGGAGGTGGTTTTTGAAAGGAATGTTGATTTTTTATGAGAAACTTCATGAAAAAACAGATTTAATTACGCTGTTTTGATTATAGCGGCCTGTGCCTGCTCTTATTCCTCTAAATATTGATTCGCCAATGCTGGGTTCAAATACCGCCCCATCCCTGTTTTTAGCTTTCTCATGCCAAATTGGCGGTAGAAGTCTTCATTGCCGGTTGTTGATAGCAGATGAACACAGGAGACATCCTTCAGCTGTTCAAGCAGGTTCTTCATGACTGCTCTGGCGACACCCATCCCTTGATTGTCACGATGAACGACTATATCATAAATAGCTGCGTTAAACACTCCGTCGGACATAGCGCGGCCAAAGCCGATGATGCGCCCGTCTGCTTTCGCGATTGCCATCACATTGCTTGCCTCAAATACATGCTTGATGCGTTCATTTGTATGCTTTGTCCAGCCTACGGAGGCGTAGATCTCTCTCATCTCATTCCAATCAGCATGCTCCGTATTTTCATATAGGACGATATCCATCTTAATTCCCTCCGCTCCAATAAAACAAAAATCCCCAAACCGGTATTCGGTTCGGGGATTTTCGTGTCCTAGTTCTACGTGAATGTACAATTTCACGTGATTTTAGTTTACTTTTTTTGGTTGCAGGCGACAAGTGATATGCCAATTAGCCGCCTAATTCCTTCCACCAAGTTCACATTTCTGACACATTTAGTTGCTGCTTCAATTCGTCTGAGGAATTGTTCCATAGGTCTTCATTATGGCTCTTAAGGAAGTCGGCGAGGACTTTCTTTGAGCTGTCGTCCATATGGTCAACGATGATGTGCCGTTTAAGGGATTTATCCATACGGTTTACATGCTCCGGCAAGGATTTATACCCGCGGCGGATTTCTTGGTCAACGGTCATTTCACAGGCTGTTACACCGGCATAGTAAGCACCAGTCGGCGCCTGTTCAATCGTTACCCAGACGAGCCAGTATGGTTTTCCGTTTGGCACTTCTTCTTTGTTCGGCAGGAATTTGATTCGTCTTTCGATTTCACTGCGCGCATGCATGGCACCGATATCGACGAATGCTCTCTTTTCTTCCACATCAACGAAGACAGGAGAGACATTTTCAAGGCTGAGGGCACCGATGCCGTAGCCTTTATGGCCGTCTGTCGGATTGTTTTTAATAATATTGAAGGTTGGTTTTTTCTTTTCTTGGCTCATGGTCCAATCAGAAGCCTCCTTTTAATATAAAATCGAATATAATGCATCCCGGATGCTCGGTACAAGATTATAGAGAATAGGGTCAATCGTGTAGTTGCCGAGCGGCGTAATGACAAGAATAAGGAAGATCAGTACCCCATATTGCTCGTACTGCGTCATTTTTGCCCGCAAATCCGGGTTGACAAGGTCCTCTATTATACGATACCCATCTAATGGAGGAAAAGGCAATAAATTGAACACGAACAGCAACACATTGATATTAATGAATATGCTAATGAATTTGAAGATAAAATATGGGATCATCATTCCGAGATTGAACTGCTGGATGAAAAGAACAATCAAAACCGCCACAAACGCGAGTACGAGATTGCTTAAAGGCCCTACGATAGAGACGATAATTCCGTTCAAACGCGGGTTTTTGAAGAAGAATCGGTTCACAGGTACCGGCTTAGCCCATCCAAATCCAAATAGGATTAGAAAGATGGCCCCAATCGGGTCTATATGTACGAGCGGGTTCAAGGTCAGCCGCCCTTGATTCTTTGCTGTTTGATCACCAAATTTATAGGCCGCATAGGCGTGGGCATATTCATGTACCGTAAAGGCAATTGCCAGCGTGACAAGCATATACGGTAAGTTGGTGATGATATTTTGAAAATCCACAAACATCTCCCTTTCGGCTTGCCTCCATTAGATTTAAGAGGCCAGCTTGCTTTCTCTTTCTATTTATGAAAAACTAATCCCATATCCATGATAACCAAGGAGGAATATCCATGCCATTTGTGACTGTAAAGATGCTTGAAGGACGCACTGAGGAGCAAAAGAAAGCCCTTTGTGAAAAAGTAACGGAGGCGGTTTCTGAAACTACGGGTGCTCCGCGTGAAAATATTACGGTCTTCATTGAAGAAATGTCCAAAAACCATTATGCCCCTGGCGGTAAGCGCTTAAGCGACCAATAAAGCCTGATGGCAAAGAATGGAGCAGAGACTGCTCCATTCTTTTTACTTTATGAATTCATGGATAATGGCTTATTGTTCTCCATCAGTTGGCTGACATAGATAAAGGCCTCTTCCATTTCCTCAGCCGTATAGTTCTGCTTTGCCTTCAGCTCTTGAATCTTCTGAATGACCTCCGGCTTCGTTAAATGGTCAAAGAAAAGGATCGTTGAAACAAGCTCAAGGAAGCGGGCGGGCTGTCCGTTAAGCTCCTTCAGACAGAGGGCAAGACGCTCATCAAGGCCGTCCTTATACAAGGTCAGGAACTCGTGTCCGGCATCGGTCAATGAGTAATCATATTGAAGGTATCCGTTCTCCTTATCCTTCAGCTCCTCAATTAACCCAAGATTGCGCAATTCCTCAATCTTTAGTGTCAATTCCTCTGAGTATGGCCCGTAAAAATGAAATTCAAATTTCTCATGAAATGGATATTGTAGTTTCTTTGATATAAAGATCATCTTTTGAAGCTTTTTTCTTCCAGCAATATGCCCTGCTGCATTTATGGCTGAAAGGATGCGTGCATGATCCTTTAACACCATTCTTCACCTCTTTTGTGTATATTACTCCCACTCGAGTATTCGCTTGATTTCTTCTTTCTCCTGCCTGTGTGTTGACATGTCCCCAAGCATATCGGCAGGGAAATAGAGCTTATGATCTGTTCGCCTTTTACCGGAGATGGCATCCACGATATCCGATTCACGGGACAGCTCCTTCAGCTCTTTCTTCTTCGATAACAGATAGATTGGTACCCGTTCCTCTTCTTCACCTGGACGGTAGAAGTCATATGGAAGGTCAGATGACGAGTCGAGCACTAAATAATAGTCTGGGTCGAGCTCTGCCTTCGCAAATAACTGCGTTAATTCAAGAAGCTTCTTCATCTCTTTATTGGATGGCGTGAACTCAACATATTGGAATAAATCGCGGTTATTGAACCGGCGGCATAGATCACTTAAGATAGGATCCTCTTCTTCTTCCCATTGCTGGAAGTAATATAGCATAACAGCATCGTCCAATTTCAGGTAGTCTTGAAGAGTAACCGTATGGGTAAATAAGGAATTAAAATGATATGGTTCGTGTTTAAAGTGGTAATTTTCTTTATAAAGCTCTTTGGCACGATGGAGGATCTTCGTCAGAATGACTTCTGCGCTCCTCGTAACCGGGTGGAAATAGACCTGCCAGTACATTTGATAGCGGCTCATGATATAGTCTTCTACCGCATGCATGCCGCTTTGCTTGAAGACGACCTGCTCCTCTGTCGGACGCATCACGCGCAGAATACGTTCCATATCAAATTGGCCATAGCTGACCCCTGTGAAATAGGCGTCGCGCAGCAAATAATCCATCCGGTCGGCGTCAAGCTGACTTGAGATTAAGCTGACAACAAGCTTGTTCGCATGCGTCTTCGCAATGACCTCCGCTACTTCCTTCGGGAAATCTTCGTTCACTCTTCTGAGCACTTCATTGACTTCTGTATCGCCGAGGATAATCTTACGCGTGAACATTTCATGGTCCATTTCAAATACCTTCTCAAACGAATGTGAGAACGGTCCATGGCCTAAATCATGCAAGAGAGCCGCACATAAGGATAATAGGCGGTCCTTTGGATTCCATTGCTCCCGCCCGTCAAACACACCATCCACAATCCGTCTCACAATCTCGTATACTCCGAGAGAGTGGTTGAACCGGCTGTGCTCGGCCCCGTGGAAGGTCAAATAGGTCGTGCCAAGCTGCTTAATGCGGCGCAGGCGCTGGAACTCTTTCGTGTCGACCAGGTCCCAAATGACGCGGTCATTGACGTGCACATAGCGGTGCACCGGGTCTTTAAATACTTTTTCTTCGTTCATTTTCTGCAGAGAATACTCCATCTGATTCCCTCTTCCTTCTCAATCATGTTTTTATTATAGCTTGTTTGATTTAAAAAACATATTCTCGCCTCCTTTTAAAAAATGGTTTTTTTGCCATGTAAAAACCTCCATGCACTTTCCTGCATGGAGGCAATCCTTACTCTTTCGTTCTGAAATTCCATAACGGAGATCTCGTCCAGCCGCCGTAGCTGTCACTGAGCTCCACATACCAAAAGTACTCAGTATCCTTAGTTAAATCGCGGAGCTTAGCCTTCACCTTTCGATTCTTTTTCCCCGCATAATCACGTCCGATTGCTTTGTTCGTGTAGACATTAACGCCAATATAATCAGTGGCAACCTGCTTATGGATTGGGTTCAATTCAAGCCCTTCAATGGTGAATTCATCCTTCTCCGGCTCAAAGAAATTATGGTCATCTAGATAAGGTGAATACGTCTTTACGCTCAGCCGCTTATGAGCAGGGTCAAAGTGCAGCATCCTCATATAGCCTTGACCGCCTTCAGGACCGCTTTGATAGTCAGCAAGCATCTCATACACCTTGCGCACATGTCCAGGCCTTTCCTTCACCGGGATCTCGGCGGTATGCCGGCTGGCACCTGGGATATGGCCCGCAAGCACAAGCTTGATATTGTCATACCTTCGAACGATTTTATTGAAGACCTGCTTGCCATTATAGGTTCGGCTCCCCTCATCATCCAAATAATTATGGACAGCGAGCACGACATTCCGCTCCGAATAATGGCGCAGCACACGGTCGACCCATTTAAGTGTCTCCCGGCTGGTTTCATGGCCCCAGCCTAAATAGAGGAATAAGAAATCATGACCGCCAAATGACATCAGGTCATAATGGTTTCGATTCTGCTTCGTCCCATTGTAGAACGGGCTTTCATGAAAGCGCCGCTTGCCGAAATAGCGGGCATAATTACGATAATCATGAACAAGATTCCCGACATCATGATTGCCGGATAAGACTCCATATGGAATACGATTCTCATCAAGAATGCTCATCGAACGGTCGGCCACATCCCATTGTTCCTTATCCCAGCGGACATTGACGAGGTCACCTGTATGGATGACATATTCGGCATTCCCTAGCTGATTCTGAATACGGATCCAATTTGTCATGACCGGAAACACATGGGCAAAGGTCTCAGAATAATATTGGGTATCCGACATCCAGACAAGATTAAACGGCCGATTCACTTCATCAACAATCTTATCCTGGATAAGCACATCGACCAGCCCATCCTTCATATAAGTCTCCGGCTCAATGCTTGACCGCAGGGTAAAATCATCCTCCCCATAGCCGTAAACGAGGGCATCCCATCTTGACTGAAGCCTGTTCCAAGCATACATAGTCACCCGCCTGCCCTGGAGGGAATGTCCAACCCACTCAAGCTCCACCTCTTTGAGGGCAGATCCGGGTTCAGCTACTTTTACCTGATAACGCTGATACGGGAAGCCAGAATCCGCTTCAGTGGTCCAATACTTCCCATCTACCTTGGAGATTCGTCTCAGTTGCCGTCTCTTCACAGGTTCCTCTCGTTCTGTCGTCAATCCCTTCGGCGGCTCCTCAGCTGCAATGTTTGTGTAAGCCTTCATTTGCCCGCCTGCCGCATCATACCGATGGCCGGCATAAAATCTCGCCAGCAGCTTATCATCGGTTGGGTCCTCCACCTTCACACTTAAAGAAGGATGAAGGGAGACGTCCTTCTCCCCCTTTTTCGGGCTGATCTGCCCAGAGATGATTGGTGTCTCCTCAACAATTCGAAACGGGATTGTTTTCTTTGCCCGATTACCTGCCGCATCTGTCGCTACAAATCGAACGGTATGCTTGCCTTTCTTCAGCTTGCCGGAGGAGGTGGTGTACGGCAGCTCGATTTCTTTTCCGTCTAAATACCCCTTCACTGATGCGATGGAAGTGATCTTATCCTCCGGGTTGGCAGTAATCGTAAAGGTGCCTTTATAGGTTTTCCCCTTCTCAGGGGTGACTGGATTGAGCTTCGGCGGCGAATTATCGAAGACGGTTTGTGCCTCATACTCCGCTTCCCCTTCTGCCTTAATGAGATGGATTCCATCCTCATAAGCCGATGTATCAATCTCTGCTTGCAACGTCTTAAATTTATCGGCAGAGATATGGAACTCAAATACTTGAATGAGTACGCCCTTCTTCCCAAGTGCCCAAGGATGTTCATCCCGGTAAGCCTTCTTCAACTCATCCCCTTCTGCATTGATACTTTTAACCATCTTTGGCCGAATAATTGTTCCATCATCAAGCAGCAGTTTACTATTTTTGACCGTAAAGCGGTCTGCCTCCTTCACATCTGCGACCTTTCCTGAGCGGTACACCTCCCTTTTCGTTCCGGTATGGATGGCAATCCGGTTCTTCCCGGGCTTCAGCGTCTCAAGCGGAATCGATATTTCATATGGCTGGTACTCGCCCTCTGTCGGTGCAAGCGAGGCAATCAATTGTTTTCCGACAAAGATGGCGCTCTTCTTCCGCTCATCAATTCCAAGCCCCTCAAATACGAAGGCAGCTGGCTTTCCTAATGTTTTTTGCGTGGGAAGCGGCATGCTATCCAATGTTAAATTCAGCTGTTCATCCGCCCAACGCTTATGTACCTGAATCTTCTTTACACCACGCAAAATGGTATTATCCTGAACAGACAGCCCCGGCTTAACAGACTTGTACATCGCTGGATTTCCGACCTTAATGGTCTTAAACCCCTTAGCCGGATAGCGAGTTGTCGTTCCTAAACCATCTGACAACTCGAAAAAGTACTGCACATTTGGCTGGGCACCGTAGATGTCATAACGTGAGATGTTTCCTTGGAAGGTCTCCAATGTTTTCATGGTGAAATTGACGCGGGAATACGTTTTATCCTGCGCCCGTTTATAAAACATTTCCACCCTCTTCGCCTGCTCTCGTCCCTTTACCTCCACCTCAAGCTCAAGGTCTGTCCGTTCAGGGATTTCAGCTGGAAGACTAATTGGTGCAAGGGTCAATTGCGCTCCTGCCTGCTTTTCATTCCATTTGTCCGGTACTTGCTCATGCGTGACCCTGCCAGGCGACGGAGCCGTTTCATCGAGCTGCTTTAGCTTCTTTTTCTTCCCTGAGTGGCGGAAATGTGTATTTCCAGTTTCATATGAAACATAGGAGACGACAGCCCCAGTATCAGTGGCAAGGACGAGCGTATTCTTGCCCTTATTCTTCAAGGACCCTTTTATGGTCGCCAAAAGCTCGACATCCATCTTGTAATGCTTCTTAAATTCAGCCGACGGGCGATCCTTCGTAAGCCATAAAACAGCGGCCTTGCCTGGCGGTACCATCGTCCGCTCCTTCAGATCCCAAGTGCGCATCGTTTCATCCATTGCCAAATAGCGAAGCGCATAATCACCAAGATTCACCGGATCGCTCGTATTATTGTAGATCTCGATATATTCATACTGCTTCCCGCTCGGGGAAACCTCTGTAATCAGCAGATCCGGTATCTCTTCCCTGTCATGAAACGGAGAAAATCCCGCTCCGAAGATAAAGGCTGCAGCAATTATCAGTAAAAACCTCATTCGATCCCCTTCCCCATCTAAGATTCCTCTTAGTATGGTTCACAGCGACGATTTTATGAAAAGAAGCCGCACCCCAAATTCGGAGTACGGCTTCTGTATTATTTAATCTTCTTTTGCACCTTTTCAATCAATTCATCTTCTGTCAGGGCAGCCACCGGACGGTTGTTCACGAAGGCAAAGGATTTCTTGCGCCCCGGTCCACAGTAGGACTGGCACCCAATTTCGATTTTTGCATCTGGATCAACCTTTTTTAATTTTGGCAGCAATGTTTTTAAGTTTGTGGCTTGACAGTCGTCACATACCCTAAATTCATTCGACATGACCGTCTATCCTTTCTTACCAAAAAATTAGCCCCTAAAAATGCAGGACTATTGGACCTAAAGCGTATTGTATCACTCACACATTCGTGTTTGCAAGAAGGATGTACAGTCTATAAGGCAACGAAAAAATCTAGTAACCTGTATAAAAACTCTCTTATATGCCCATGCTAGAACCATAATTTGCAAATTTATTTTTTATAAGGGAGTTGTAGACATGAAAGTTAGACAAGATGCGTGGACAGAAGAAAACGACTTGCTGCTGGCTGAGACCGTATTAAGGCATGTCCGGGAAGGCAGCACGCAATTAAATGCATTTGATGAGGTCGGCGACAAGCTGAACCGGACGGCAGCAGCCTGCGGATTCCGCTGGAACGCGGTAGTTCGCCATAATTACGAGAAAGCCCTGCAATTGGCCCGCAAGCAGCGAAAACAACGCCAGCGTCTGCTAGGAAAGGACCAAGGCGGCAAGAAAAAAATTCTCTATCAACCACCTGTGCCATCCCTAAGAGATTTCGAGACGGTCACGACAGCCATGGAAGATGAATTAATGGATGTCGAACCAACGGTCCATGAAGAACCTATTACAGCTCAAGAGCCAATCATTGAGCAGCCAAGCTTCTTCCCGATGGTGAATGACTATCAGCAGCAAGAGATCACCATGGCAGACGTTATTTCCTTCCTGCAAACATACGACGGAGACAGCCTGAAAATTCAAGCCTTGCAATCTGAAAATGATCGTTTAAAGCTTGAAATGCGTGATTTAAAGGAGAGAAACCGGGAGCTCCAGCATAAGCTTGATAATGTACAAGAGAACACACATACGATCCAGGAAGACTATGAAACACTCATGAACATCATGAATCGTGCCCGTAAGCTTGCCCTTCTTGAAGAAGAAGAGCGCCAAGCAACGAAATTCAAGATGGACCGCAACGGAAATCTTGAGAAAATTGCCGAATAAACCCCTTCAAACCAGTTCCGATTCTGTGAACTGGTTTTTATTTTGGGGGCAAAAAAAAGATAAGGACAGTGACTGCCCTTATCCTCAAATGCCAAGCTTCTCATTTCGCTCTTGTATTCTCTCTAAATACGACTCATAAACAGGACGTTCTTCCCCGCTTAATCCCCCGCTCACAAGTTCATCAGAGAAACTCTTGATTGATTGGAGGAAGCGTCCGACTACATCCTCTACTGTGAGATTGACCTCCAAAAGCTCGGAAAGGGAGGCCATCACAGCAGGATTAACCTCTGGATAGACAAATTTCGTCTCCTCTCCTCCGCGCGCCCGTGCATAAAATTCCTTAATGAGTGCAGCACGGTCTGCCGCATTTCCGCACACATCCAAATAAATTTGCACAGCAACTCCCCCGCGGATTCTTCGCTGGGAAATGCCAGCGAACTTCTTGCCATGAATGCTTAGATCATAGCTTCCCGGACAATACGAGCCGACAATCTCACCCGCCTCAATCTCTTGATCAAAATCACGGAACATGTGGCAAATGAGCTCCCACATCGCATCATACCCTTTGTTGATGCCAATCTTCCCATTCTCCTCCGGGAAAACGAGTGTCAGGTTAAGGACCCCCTCATCAAGCACGACAGCAAGGCCGCCAGAGTTGCGGACTATGCAGTCATAGTCTTGACTATGCACATAATCAATCCCCTTTTGCAAATACGGAAGCCGCCCATCCTGAATGCCCATGACGACTGTTTTCTTATGAACCCATGCTCTTGCCACAGCCGGAGACAGCCCGCCGCCTACAGCTGCGCATAGTGTATCATCTGTCGCGAACGAATCAATCGCCCGCACATAGAGTCCTGATGTGCTATGGTCAATGATTCTCCATGTACCTTGTCTTAACAAGCTCATCCTTCTCTTCCCTTCAAAAAAACGGCGTCTGCTGGAAATTGAGACGCCGTTCTTGTTCGTTCTTCTATTCTAGATTATCTTATCGAGCCAAGCTTTGAGAAGCCGTAATCAACGCAAGATTGTAGACATCCTCTGCATTACATCCGCGGGAAAGGTCGTTAACCGGTGCATTCAACCCTTGAAGGATTGGACCAACCGCCTCGAATCCGCCTAAACGTTGTGCAATCTTGTAGCCGATGTTACCTGCTTCAAGACTTGGGAATACGAATACATTCGCTGTTCCTTGTAATGGAGAGTTAGGTGCTTTCGCAGCCGCAACAGATGGAACGATCGCTGCATCAAATTGCATTTCTCCATCCACGATCATTTGCGGATCCATTTCATTCACAAGCTTCACGGCATCTGCCACTTTTGTTGTTTCTTCAGATACAGCAGAACCAACTGTAGAGAAGCTTAGCATAGCCACACGCGGGTCAAGGTCGAACATGCGTGCAGTACGCGCACTCTCAACAGCGATTTCCGCAAGGTCTTGGCTGTCAGGAGCAATATTGATTGCGCAATCCGCGAATACATATTTCTCATCGCCCTTAACCATGATGAAGACACCAGAAGTTTTCTTCACGCCTGGTTTTGTCTTGATGATTTGAAGCGCTGGACGAACCGTATCAGCTGTTGAGTGGGCCGCACCGCTGACAAGACCGTCTGCTTTATTTAAGTACACAAGCATTGTACCGAAGTAGTTCTCATCTAATAGAATTTGGCGCGCTTGCTCTTCTGTCACTTTCCCTTTACGGCGCTCAACAAAAGCCGCTACCAATTCATCCATCATTATATAATTAGCCGGATCGTAGATTTCCATGTTCTCAACAGAAACCCCCATATCACTAGCCTTTGCAGTAATTTGTTCAATATTCCCGATTAAAACAGGCACAACTGTCTTATCAGCAGCCAATCTGCCAGCTGCTTCTAAAATACGTTCGTCCAACCCTTCTGGGAATACGATACGCAAGTTATGGCCGGAAACCTTTTCTTGTAAAGTTGTAAATAAATTACTCATCTTCCTTATGTCCTCCTCTAAATGTAACTCTACTTAGGATACTACTATCGTACCTGATTTGTCATTTAGGTTTCTCTACTTTTTTACTGGAAACGCATACAAATCCTTTCTTCACTAATTTGACACAAACGCGAAAAGAGAAAATATTGGAATCATTATGATATATTAAGGAAAGAAATCAACGAAATACTAGTAGGAGATGATTGAACAATGAGTGAAGCAGCAAAAACTTTGGACGGCTGGTACTGCCTGCACGACTTCCGCACAATCGACTGGGCAACATGGAAAATGGTACCCGCCGACGAGCGTACTGCCGCCGTCAAAGAATTCCTCGACCTTGTCGAAAAATGGAACAAAACGCAAGCTGACCAACAAGGCAGTCATGCTCTCTATACAATCGTCGGACAAAAGGCCGACTTCATGTTGATGCTCTTGCGCCCAACCATGGAAGAACTGAACGAAATCGAAACAGAATTCAACAAAACCAAACTCGCCGACTTCACAATTCCAGCACACTCATACGTATCCGTTGTGGAACTAAGCAACTACATGGCGAAAGACTCTGACGAAGACCCTTACCAAAATCCACATGTCCGTGCTCGTCTATACCCAATTTTGCCGAAAGCTAAGCACATCTGCTTCTACCCAATGGACAAACGCCGCCAAGGCAACGACAACTGGTACATGCTCTCTATGGAAGAACGCCGGAAGCTTATGTACTCCCACGGCATGATTGGCCGCCAATATGCAGGCAAAGTTAAACAAATCATCAGCGGCTCCGTCGGCTTCGATGACTACGAATGGGGCGTAACTCTCTTCGCAGACGATGTGCTCCAATTCAAAAAACTCGTCTACGAAATGCGCTTCGACGAAGTCAGCGCCCGCTACGGCGAATTCGGCTCCTTCTTTGTCGGCAATCTGCTAGATGAAGAAAAAGTCGGCAGCTTTTTGAATGTTTGATAGGAATGAATTTGAGGCACCCGCTTTTTGAGCGGGTGTTTTTTTGTTGGGATGGAGAAGGAGGGGCAAGTTTTGGACACCCTTCATACCTCTTGCATGGGCATTGGGTGGGCTTTCTCTGACGATGGCCACCTTTGGAACCACCCTTTGTCCACCCTTCACACCCTTTGCATGGGCATTGGGTGGGCTTTCTCTGACGATGGCCACCTTTGACCCACCCTTTGTCCATCCTTCATACCCTTTGCATGGGCATTGGGTGGATCTTCTCTGACGATGGTCACCTTTGACCCACCCTTTGTCCACCCTTTATACCCTTTGCATGGGCATAGGGTGGACCTTCTCTGACGATGACCACCTTTGACCCACCCTTTGTCCACCCTTTATACCCTTTGCATGGGCATTGGGTGGACCTTCTCTGACGATGACCACCTTTGACCCACCCTTTGTCCATCCTTTATACCTCTTGCATGGGCATAGGGTGGGCTTTCTTTGACGATGGCCACCTTTGGACCACCCTTTGTCCATCCTTCACACCCTTTGCATGGGCATTGGGTGGGCTTTCTTTGACGATGGCCACCTTTGACCCACCCTTTGTCCATCCTTCACACCCTTTGCATGGGCAAAAGGTGGACATTCCCTGGGCATTGCCACGCTCTTCCCATCCTTTGACCACACTTTACACCTCTTGCATGGGAAAAGAGTGGGCTTCCCCTGGGCATTGCCACGCTCTTCCCATCCTTTGACCACACTTTACACCTCTTGTATGGGAAAAGAGTGGGCTTCCCCTGGGCATTGCCACGCTCTTCCCATCCTTTGACCACACTTTACACCTCTTGCATGGGCAAAAGATGGACATTCCCTGGGCATTGCCACGCTTCTCCCATTTCTTCCCCACCCTTCACTCCTCTTGCAAGAAGCACAGAAAAGAGTGCCTATACACCCCCCTCCGCACTTTTTTATCATAAGCCGGTCTCCTCTTGCATAATTTTCATTAGTGAGCATGCCTTTTTTTCTTTAAGAAATTGACTTCATCATACTTAGATCATCAGAAAAGAGGTGCTTCGAGACTTGGCTGTTATCCAGTACACTGAGGAAGATGTTAAGTTGCTCGCCCGGTTGATGAGGGCTGAGGCAGAGGGTGAGGGTGAACTTGGGATGCTGATGGTGGGGAATGTGGGAGTGAACAGGGTCCGGGGTGAATGCTTGGATTTTGTGAATATCCGATCGATTCCGCAGATGGTTTTTCAGAATCCTGGGGGGTTTGAGGCGACACAGAAGGGTTATTTTTACCAACGGGCCCGAGAGAGTGATATTCGTTTGGCGAGAAGGGTGATTAATGGGGAGCGGTTTCATCCGGCTACGTATTCGCTTTGGTTTTTCAGGCCGGAGGGCAGTTGTCCTTCCCAGTGGTATGGTCAGTATAATTCTGGTCGTTATAAGAACCATTGCTTTTTTGCTCCTGTCGAGTCCGAGTGCCCGACTGTTTTTGATTAATAATTGTGATAAAAGGAGGATTCATTTATGCAACAACCCGGTTCACCATCTTATGGGGGAGGCGGTCCTTTTAACGGAGGATACCAAGTTCCTTACAATCCTTATATGGCCCAGCAGAACGGGGCACCGAGGCAACAGCAGCAGCCTCCTAGCGGGTATCCGCAGCAGGGGCAGATACCGCAGATGTCTCAGATGCCTCCGTCTGGTTCTCCGTTCCAGACATCGCCGGCGCCAAATGCCGGCGGGTCTGCCAGCCCGCCTACTGAGCAGCAGTCATATATTGAGAATATTTTGCGCTTGAATAAGGGAAAATTGGCTTCGGTGTTTATGACGTTTGAGGGTGCGAAGGAGAATAATACGAAGCTGTTTAAGGGGATTATTGAGGCAGCCGGCCGCGATCATTTGATTTTGAGTGATCCGCAGACGGGAATGCGTTATTTGCTTCCGCTGATTTACTTGGATTATGTGTCCTTTGATGAGGAGATTGAGTATGCACCAGAGTTCGGAGGCCTTCCGAGGTAGCATTCGGAGGGGTCTGAAGATATAGACAAGGGCACCTTCCTCACAGAGGAGGGTGCCCTTTCCTTCTTAGCTGTATTTGTAAACAGCGACAATCATTAATACCCAGGATGCGATGAAGGCGATGCCTCCGAGCGGCGTGATCATTCCGAGCTTCGAGATACCGCTCACACTTAGGATGTATAGGCTTCCGGAGAAGAGAATGATACCCGCGAGCATGACCCATCCGGACCAGCTTAGTAATTGATGTGAGGATAGATGATTCCATAGTAGGCCGATGGCGAGCAGGCCTCCTGCATGAAACATTTGATACTGGACACCTGTTTGCCAGGTTTCTAGATATTTGTCTGCTATTTTCCCCTCAAGGCCATGGGCGCCAAATGCTCCTAGTGCCACGGCCAATGCTGCGTTGATTGCAGCGATGATGATGAATGTCTTCACCTGCTTTTCTCCCCTTTGTCAATAGTCTAGAAGTCAAATAATGAATCACCATTTGCGTCTTCCATGCGAACTGGCTGTTCGTTTGGAAGTGAGATGGTTTTTGGCTGTGTGATTGGCTGCTGGACGATTGGACGATAGCTCTCTTGTACAGGAGCTGACCGACGCTGTTCTGGTGCGAGCATGAGCTCCATGAGGCTTTTTGCCGCGATTATGTAGCCCTTTTGCTCTTCTCCGCTTGTTTGTTTGGCCTTCCGAATGAGCTCTTCTGCTTTCGAAAGGACGGCTTCTGTTGTAATTTCCATGCACTCACCCCCGCTTCGTTTTCATCATACCATAGGAGGGTTCTGCGGCGCATTTGGAAGGGACCAGTCTATTTCGCCGCGGCCGTCTGCTTTAAGGAGCTCATTGGTTTTGGAGAAAGGCTTGCTTCCGAAGAAGCCGCGATGAGCGGAGAACGGGCTAGGATGGGCAGCTGTCAGGACGTGATGCTTCTTCGTATCAATCAGCGTTAACTTGGATTGAGCAGGCTTTCCCCATAATAGGAATACGACGGGCTTCTCTTTTTCATTAAGTGACTGTATGACGGTATCTGTGAAGGTTTCCCAGCCTCGGCCTTTGTGGGAATTGGCTTCTCCCTTCCGAACGGTGAGTACGGTGTTCAAGAGAAGCACGCCTTCATCGGCCCAACTCTTCAAATAGCCATCAGCTGGTATTGGCAGTCCGAGGTCACTGTGCAGCTCCTTGAACATATTGCGCAGCGACGGCGGCACCTTGACCCCCGGCTGGACAGAGAAGCTTAGGCCATGTGCTTGATTTGGCCCATGGTAGGGGTCCTGTCCAAGCAGAACGACCTTCACTTGTTCATAACTCGTGTAATGTAGCGCATTGAAGATATCCTCTTTTTTTGGATAAATGCTCTTATTCTCATATTCTTCTTTTAGAAATTGGCGAAGTTCAAGGTAATAGGGCTTCTCAAATTCTTTCTCGAGTACACTCTGCCAATCATTTTGGAAAATTGGTTTTTTCATTTTCATCATCTCCCCTGCTATCTTACTAAATACGTTACGCCCGATTCTACCCTTGATGTTTACCCCAATGTTCTCCGGGATATATACATAGTGTGGAAACAATGTTAACAGATACCAAAACACAAGGAGGACGATTTGATGTATTCCGTACATGTTGTAGAAAATTCGGTACAAGCAAAAGCTAAAATAGAGCAATTAGTGGCAGAAGGCTACTCTAAAGATCATGTTTATGTATTTGCGCACGATAAAGATTTTTCGAAGGACTTAACAGATGCAACTGATTCTGGCTCTGTCGGGTTGAAGGAAACCGGCCTTTTCGAAACAGTCGGCAACCTATTCAAATCCCGCGGTGATGAGTTGCGCAGCAAATTCATGTCACTCGGACTTTCTGAAATGGAAGCAGGCCAATACGAGGAAGAATTGGATAACCATAAAGTTGTCGTTGTAGCCTCCAACCAAACCGATGACACGAACAACACAAAAGTTATGTAATGTGCGCAGAGGATGAACATTTTCTATATAAAAGAGCTCCAGGCTATTGGTCTGGAGCTCTTTCTATGTCAGCCGAGAATACGCTGATAAAGCGATTTCGCCTCCTGAATATCCTTTGTCTCATGGATAAGGGCCCGGCCATCTTCAAAGAGGACCATCCTCTTTCCCTCCCCTTGAATGTTGAGCAAAAAGGCATTTCCATCAACCTGATAGCCGCCTTGGATCAGCTGGCGGGCAAGGATGGAAAAGTTCAGCTTCATCCTTTGCGGCGGACGGACTTGGACGGTATCCCGCCCACATAAAACGGCTGTCTTGGTCACATTATCCCGCTTAAGGAAAGGATATTCGGGATTGCTCCCACAAGATAGACAGCTATCCTTCTTCATTTTCCTCGTCTTAAATTGCTGGTAATCATTCTTCCATAGGTCAAAAAAGACGAGGCCTTCGCGAACCGCCCCATAATCCTCTACAAGAATCTTCAGTGCCTCCGCCATTTGATGGGCAGCTGCCATTTGGACAGCCGGGCTGATGATGCCGCCCGTGTCACAGGTCAGCCCTTGTACGGGCACGGCTTTGAGGAGGCAATTGAGGCAAGGGGTCTTCCCTGGAAGAATGGCGAGACACATTCCTGTACTGCCGACACATGCTCCGTATACCCAAGGGGTGTGATGCTTTTGAGACAGATCGTTGATGATCATTCTAGTCTCAAAATTATCCGTCGCATCGAGAATTAAGTCTGCCTCCTTAACCAATGGTTCCATCACTTCAGGTGTGGCATCCGTTACGATCGACTCAATCCTGACAGATTGGTTCACCCTTTCCAAGCGCCTCCTTGCCGCCTCTGCCTTAGGCAGGCTCTCCTCGGCATCCTGTTCTGTATAAAGCTGCTGACGCTGCAGATTGCTGTACTCTACATAATCTCGGTCTACAATGGTCAGCGACTGAATACCTGCACGGACCAGCATTTCCGAGAGGGCTGAACCAAGCGCCCCAGCCCCAATGATGAGCACATGCTTCTTGCCAAGCTTCTCTTGGCCTGTCTGCCCGACTTGCGGGAACAGCAGCTGCCTTGAATAGCGTTCCATCCTGCTCATCCTCCGCTTACCGGCGGGATGAAGGCGACTGTATCCAAGTCATGCAGGATGGTTTCATCCTCTGTAAATTCCTCATTCACAGCGGTCATCGCCCCATCGAGCGTTATGGAATGACGCTCCATGAGCAAGGCCTTCAATTCAGCGATGGTCTTGCCGGCTGCATCGACCTGTTCTGATTCACGCTTTGCGGCTTCTTTTAAACTGGCAAAGTATAAGATTTTAATCATTTACTCTCCCCCTCCTCCGGCCTTCCGGCTGGGTAACTCACCGTCTCAAGCTGATTGCCTACCCATTCCTCGCCGTTTTCCCAATGCTCTTTTTTCCAGATTGGCACAATTTCCTTAATTCGTTCAATGGCATAACGATTCGCCTCATAGGCATCATGGCGGTGAGGTGTAGAGACAGCAATAACGACAGCAATATCACTAATGTCCAGTTTGCCGGTCCGGTGTGTGATTGCGACATCTGCTCCCATCCATTTTTGTTGAATCTCGTGTCCAATCTGGGCAAGCTTCTTGACTGCCATTGCTTCATAAGCTTCATAGATTAAGTATAGGGTCTTCTTTCCGTTCGTCAGCTCCCTGACCGTCCCGACGAAAAGAGTGACAGCCCCGGCTTCCCGCTTAATGACCTTATTCATGACCTCATTCACATTAATTGGTTCATCAGTCAGCTGAAATTTCATGACCTTCCCCCTTATGTATCCTTTTCATCCATTCATAGTCCTGCATCGTATTCATATTGAAGAAACAGCGTGGATTCTCTTCTTCTACGATTTTTGCCCTTGCTGCATCAAGCAGGGAATCCATGCGCCTTTGCCCGGCATCGAGTGCATACTGCACATGAGGAAGGAGGGATTTATGATAGGCTGCGCATAAAGGATGAAGCCGACCTTTCGTCCGCGGAACAGCTAGCTCATATTGATCTAGATAGCGCAGCAGCCGTTCCCCTGTCCCAGCCTTGAAAAAGGGCAAGTCACAGGCAATCAGAAGATTATGCTCTGTAGCTGAAGCGGTCAATCCGGCCTCCAGTCCAGCAAGGGGTCCCATTCCCGCACGCAAGTCTCTGACATGTGGCAGATGGAGGAATTCATACACTTCAGGCTCATTTGTGACAAGCAGCAGCTCGCCGCCTATCCGGCCTGCCTCCTTCGCGATGCGTGAAATAACGGTCTCCCCTTCTATTGGAAGAAGCGCCTTATTCGTTCCCATCCGACTTGATTGGCCCCCAGCCAAAAGGATGATTGTTCGGTTCATTTGCCACTCCCCCTTTTACCACCTGTTATTTACCCCATCTCCTCTTCCTTAAATCTGACATGAGTGGCTCTTATTGACAAATTATATCATTCTCATCCCCGCTCCCGCGGAAATATAATCATGCAAGCAGACAATTCGTTTCCATTGAATGGAAGGTATATAATATTAGACAAGATTGAGGTGCATCGCCTTTTATTTTGATATATATTTAAATGTATACGTAAAAGCTTGATGTACTTGAGGGAGGAAAGAAAACTCATGAGTTTAAAAAAGGCGTTAACGATTGCCGGGTCTGATAGCAGCGGCGGTGCTGGGCTTCAGGCTGACTTGAAAACATTTCAGGAATTAGGCGTATATGGGATGACCGCTGTCACTTCCATCGTTGCCATGGATCCGAAAAACAACTGGTCCCATAATGTATTTCCAATAGAAACATCCGTTGTTGAAGCACAGCTTGATACGATTCTTTCGACTGGCATCGATGCCATGAAAACAGGCATGCTCGGCTCTGTGGAGATCATTGAGCTCGCAGCTAAAAAAATCAAGGAATACGGCCTTGATAAAGTCGTTATCGACCCTGTTATGGTCTGCAAAGGAACGGATGAGGTCTTGATGCCGGAAAACACGGTTGCGATGCGTGAATTGCTTCTTCCGCTGGCAACTGTGGTGACACCGAACTTATTTGAGGCTTGGCAGCTATCCGGCCTCGGACCGATCACGACTGTTGAAGAAATGCAGCGTGCAGCTGAAATCATCCATGACCAAGGAGCGAAATACGTCTTGATCAAAGGCGGCACAAAACTTGAGGGTCAGGATAAAGCCATTGACTTAGTCTACGATGGCCAAAACTTCACCATCCTAGAATCTGAGAAGATCCAAACAACTTATACACACGGAGCAGGCTGCACAACAGCAGCAGCCATTACAGCTGAATTAGCAAAAGGCAAATCCGTTGAAGAGGCGCTTGAAACTGCGAAGAACTTCATCTCCGCCGCGATAGAGCACGGCTGGAAGCTGAATGAATTTGTTGGACCTGTTATGCATGGGGCCTATCGGACATTTAAATAATGGCCTGACTTGAAAAGCTGCCGGCGCGATTGTCTCCGGCAGCTTCTTTATTCCTTCGGTTCTTCTTTCGCAATTTAATACGCTATTTAGTATGATGGAGTAAAACACTAGGATTACTTTAGATATAAACCAGGAGGTAGTATCATGAAGCCAATAGATCTTCTCGATGCTCAAGCATCCCTGCAAACATTTGCCGGTCATCCTATATACCTGCATTTAGAAACAACGAACGGGGCCTATGCATCCCATAATGACGAATCCTTTTTCTCAGCGGGCGCTTTCATCCGCAATGTCGCCATCACGTTTGAGGAAGGAAAAATTATCGGCGACGGCCCGTACCGCGCAGGACTGCGGATGGAAAACGGCTGGGTTTATGCTGAGGGCATCACCCATTATGAAATCGATGAGTTCGGCCGCTTGCTCATGGCAGGCCTTGATCATCAAGGGCGTTTAGCCGTTGCCTTTGAACTGAGCAATACCCCATTTGACAAGTAAGGAGTTGTGAATAATGGAAACTGAGAGACATGTACTGGTAATCTTCCCTCATCCAGATGATGAAGCCTTTGGAGTGTCTGGGACCATTGCCTCCTATACAAAAAATAACACACCTGTCACCTATATTTGCCTGACACTCGGTGAAATGGGACGTAATCTAGGAAACCCTCCATTTGCCACAAGGGAATCACTCCCGAATATTCGGAGACAGGAATTGATGGATGCTGCTAATGTGATGGGCATTCAGGACCTGCGCATGTGGGGGCTCCGTGACAAAACGGTCGAGTTCGAGAATGAAGAAGCGCTGGCTAACCGCATTCGTGCAGCCATTGAGGAAGTGAACCCATCCTTGATCATTACGTTCTATCCAGGATTCAGCGTTCATCCGGACCATGAGGCAACAGGCCGGGCTGTCGTCCGTGCAGTCGGCTCAATGGATAAAGCCAACCGTCCGAAGCTTTATTGTGTGGCGTTCTCCAATAATCATCAAGAGTTGCTCGGCAAGCCTGATGTTGTTCACTTTATCCAGGATGTCATTGAAACAAAGCTTGCGGCCATTGCGGCACACCGCTCTCAAACGGAAGCAATGATGGCCTCATGGCCTGCCCTACTGGAGCAGAAGAATGAGGAGCTTGAAAGCCGCTTATTCTATGAGCGATTTTACGAATATAAGTGGGCTGAGGACATACGCTAGTATATCCTTAGTCATTTCATTAAAAGAGGATAGATGAGCCCAATCAAAAAAAATTGGCTCTATCTATCCTCTCCTTCATTGCATTCGATTTTCCACCAGGTTCATCCAATTCAAATCTGCCTCTAAATGCAATAATGTACCCGTGATCAATAAATATCTATTTTCATCCCCTTGGATAAGCCATTCCGTTTTTAATTTGGTTAATTCCATTACTTCCTTGATAATCATCGCCTTTTGCTGTTCAATCATTTTCTTCTCCTGCTCAAAGTGAATTCTTCGAGCGCAGCTCCATTTAAAGAAGAAATCCTCTTTCGTCGTATGATAAGGAACAGGTTCTAGCAGCCATTTTTCTAACTCGACTTTGCCCTTTGACGTTAACTCGAACATTTTTCTTTCTTGATTATCCATTCCTGGTGATGTGACAAGCTCATCACGGATGAGACGGTCAAGCGTCGTATAAATTTGGCCCGGGTTTATTTTCCCTTTAATCCCAAGAAGGGTATCCAATTCAATCTTCAATTCGTAGCCATGATGTTTTTCCTGAAATAACAATGTCAAAATTCCGTATTTCACCGACATTTTTTTATCAACCTTCTTTGAGTGATGATGGGATATCCATATTACTTGCACTTCTGCTAGAAGTCCATGCCGCACAAAGGCTTAGCAATACTCCTGAAATCATTGCTAGTATAACGTTACTTACGGGTAATTGGAAAGTTAAAAAGCCCTCCATAAATTCAGATTTACTCGTTACATAAATCAGAATCGTCCCTGCGGCAATTCCGCCAATCACACCAGATAACCCAATAAGCATGCCTTCAGCTACGATCATCTTTATGACCTGCGGCTTCGTAAAGCCAAGCGCCCTCATCGTTCCAATCTCGTAGATTCGTTCTAATGTATTCATCAAAAGCGTATTCGCTGTCCCAATACTCGCTAACCCAATCACGAAAACCAGCATCACTAATAACAGTTCATTCATACCTGCAACAGCTGACACAGTCGATTCAATTTCCTCATCTACCGTTTGTACTTTGCCAAGATGGGCACCAAAATCATTCCACAGCTGGTCTCTTAATGAATCATTCGCTGCATTGTTTACGGAAAGCAGCAGATCAAAGGGATGGGTCCACCCAAATTCATTACGAAGGAATTTCTCATCCATAAAGGCAGCATACCCTGTATAATGAGCTGTTTTGACAGCACCAATTACCTCAAACTCTTGTTCACCAGAGGGCGTATTCATCTGTATCCTTTGCCCTATACGGCCGCCCCACTCATCGAAAGCACGATTTCCGAGCAGGACAGCTCGTTTCTGCCCCAGTTCCTTATATAAATCCTTCTCCTCCGGATGTTCAAATAAGGATGGGCCATCTTCGCTTACAGCAAAAACAGAGAATTGCCTGCTCCCTCCATTTATGGTTTCCCATGTAATTGGAGTAGCTTCCATTAACGGTTCAACAGCTGTGACAGATTCATAGGCAGCAAGCTTTGCTTGATCTTCAGCAGACCATGGTGCTTCAGATGTTACTTTTACATCTCCTCCATATGTGTTTCTGATCTCTTTCCCTAATGCTTCAGGTGCTGACTCCACAGCTGCACCGAGCAATAACATGACGGAAATGCCCACAGCAAGAATAGCAGCCGTATTAGCATTTCGATTGAGCTGGCCCAGCAGGTTCTTAACGGCCATTAATCCAGCATACTGAAAGAGAAGCTGTAAAATCGGCCTCAATACGTACGTGACAGCGATTAGTAGAAAAGGAAATAACATAATGATGCTCGCTGTAATCGCCAGATAGGAAATCGGATGGTCCACAAATACAAAGCCTAGAAGACTAAGACCAATAATCGCCCTGATAATGGACTGTCTTGATGATGGTTGGGGTTGGTTCGCTGTTTTTAATGTCAGTAGAATGGAAGTCTTCCCTGCGTAATAAATAGGAAAAAGGGAAAAAACAATCGGAAACAAGCATCCAATAATGGCAGCTGTGATGGCTGGTCCTATCCAATTTAAGCTGTAAACCATATCAAACTTAAATACACTCAGAAGGGCTTGCATGAATAAATCTCCGAGCCATATGCCAAGCGGGACACCAATGGCTGTTCCAATCAATGCCAGAAGGGAAATTTCCATTAGAATGAGCTTAGACACCGTACTCTGGACATATCCCAGGCTTTTCATGATGGCAAATTCCTTCTTCCTTTCCATCACACTTGTATAAATCATATTAAATACGATAAAGCCGCTAATAAACATGGCTAGAACACCAATCAAATAAAAGAATGTGTAAAGTCCTTCTATATTGTTGCTTTGGAGCGTATCCGCAACGACTGGCTGCACATATGCGTAATTGTCACGGAATTCCTCCTGAAGAGATTGAAAAAGGATGTCTCCATCGCCATTCGTTTGATAGCGTACATATGAAACGGCATCATCCATTCCTGTCCACTCTCTTAATTGTTCCAGCGGTGCCATTACCCGAAAACTAGTTGATTCAGCACCTTCCCAATCGCTAGGACTTGCAAGCAGCTGTGTGTATTCAACGATTGCCGATACCTTCGCTTCACCCATATCAGCAAAACGAACCGTATCACCTACCCCCTTCCCCAATAGTTCAGCAACAGGAGCAGGCAAGATAACCCCTTCATTATCCAGGCTTCCTTCAATGACCGGCAGCTCCAGCAATGAACTGTTCTGGTCGCTCACACCTGTAATACGGACAGACCGTTCATTCAAGGAATGATCATCATCCAGTTCAAAGAAAGCTTGCTTATCAAGCGCGAGTAATACATCTTTAACAGAGGGATGATCCTGAATGGACGAAACCAGCTTTTCTGAGTAGGTATGCTCGTCACTTAAAATCCAATAATCCGCATTGGCCACATACATCTGCTCATAATAATCGAACACATCATTTGTTGTTTTATCCGCTATTAACATAGAGGTGACAAAAGAGGTTCCTAGAATAATCGCCAGCAAAGTAAGAAAAAACCGTTTTTTGTTTTGTGTACTATTACGCCATGAAATTTGCCAAATACTTAGCATAGTCATCATCCTTTCTAGAAATGACCTGATCTACCGCCCCATCTCTGAAAAGGATGATTCGATCGGCAAAGCCTGCTGCGAAAAGATCATGGGTAACCATCATAATGGTCTGCTTTTTTTCGCGGTGAAAAGTGGATAATAACCGCAATATGTCCTCTGCCCTTCCTCTGTCTAAGTTCCCAGTCGGTTCATCAGCTAATAACACGGCCGGATTATTAACAAGTGCTCTAGCTATGGCTACTCGCTGTTGCTGCCCCCCGCTAAGGAGATTGGCCTGTTTACGATTCAGCCCTGTCAAACCTACAGATTGAATCAAATCCTGAATCATTCCCATCTTATCCTTCGTTAATTTCCCGTCAGCATGAAGAGGGAAAGCAATATTTTCTTCCACCGTCAGTGTCGGCAGCAATTGATAATTTTGAAAAACAAATCCTACATATTTGCGGCGAAAGATTGTCCTTTCCTTTTCATTCATCTTATTTAAGGGGTTCTGTTTAATCTCTATATCCCCGCTTGTTGGCACATCAAGCCCCCCCAACAATTGAAGCAAGGTACTTTTCCCAGAACCGCTTGGCCCCATAATGGCAACAAATTCCCCTTCTTCTATATGTAAATCAACCCCTCTTAGTACGCGTGTGCTCTCTTGTCCCTGCAAAAACTCCTTTGTTACTTGCTGCACCCGAATCATTCTATCATCCCCTCATTGTTTTGTTTATTTTTACCATTATATACTTAGTATATAGTTATTTGTAGAGGACTATTTAATCAATTACAGATATATTAAGGTTTTACTCAAATGAAAATAAAATAACACCCTTAATATATACATACTTTGTATATATAAAAGAGTGTTAATCCAAACTTCTGTCCTTTCAACTCATATCGCTCTCTTAAAACAAAAAAATCCGCCAGGCTTAGATGAGCCTAGCGGTCCAAAAAGGGGGGGATACTTTGGAAAACTTCATTGCCTTTATAATTTAACCAATTTTCCCCAGTGTTATACCTATATCTGATTATTTTTTTGAAACCATATAGCGGTAGATGGCATGGGCCACGCCGTCTTCTTTGTTTGATAAGGTTGTATCCTTGCAGATCCCCTTAATATCGTCGGACGCATTCCCCATCGCAATCGAGAGACCCGCTTTTTCGAACATAGAGACATCATTCAAGTTATCCCCGATTGCAATGGTTTCTTCAAGTGGTATGCTTAGTTTATTCAATAATGCCTCAAGGGCCGTTCCCTTCGAGGTTCCGCGGTGGTTGATTTCAATATTCCCTTTAGCTGAGGATGTAATGGTTAGCCCATCGAATTTTGCGAGGGCTTCAGCTGCTGTACTGAGTTGATCTTTCTGTAGGGAAAATACTAAAATCTTAAAGACTTGCATATCCGGTTCCTTGATTAAGGCATGGTAATCTTTTGTTTCAAACAAGAACCCATATTCGATTCTTGCCAGCGCTCTCCTTCGTACATCCTCTCGGTCATGCTCGGGATTAGCGCTTAAAACGATATCCACGAGAGAATCAATGGCACGCTCTGGGTTCTTCGAGAATACACCGTGATTGGTATAAAGCTCGAAATATAATCCAGCCTCCTCTAAGAAGGTAATGGTACTTTCCAGCTCCTCAAATGAGATAGGATGAGAGACCAGAAGCTCTCCCTTTTGGTCATAAACCGCAGCACCATTCATACTAATAATTGGGCAGTTGAAGTTTATTTCATCCAAGGCCAGTCTTGCCTCCTTATAGGAACGGCCGGTTGCGATAATGACTTGTCCGCCCATCTCTCTTACTGCTTCAAGCGCTTTACGATTCTCATCACTGATTCGCTGATTTTCATTCAGCAATGTACCATCCATATCAGTTGCAATACATTTCATATCGTTTGGCTCCTCCTTCATTCAACATCCATGATTCTACTATGTCTTCTTTAAGTATATACCCTGTTATACCCTGTGAAAAATGGGTGCGACCTATCTGTCCTGTATAAAAAATGTTTTACTGGCGAAACATACTAACGATTATCGCTAAATAAAGCTTTTCTAAAATAATTCAAACCAGTACACTGAACTATGTCCAATTGTTCCAAATATTTATTGAAAGGCAACAGGTGAAACAATATGACTTCTCAAACCAATTCACGGATTTCCTTTTGGGGCGGCATTGGCTTCACAGCTTTACTTGCCCTATTAGGATTTATTCTAGCAGAATTACCGGTATTCGATTATATCGGACCATTGGCATGCAGCATCCTGCTCGCCATCGTTTATCGAAATGTCCGCAGCTACCCTGAGAATCTGCGTTCCGGAGTTCACTTCTCTGCCCGCATTCTTTTGCGTGCCGCTATTATACTTTACGGATTAAAACTAGACATGCAAATCATTTTCAGTGAAGGACTTGGACTGCTTGGAAAAGCATTTGTAGTCATTGTCTTCTCCATCACCGTGATGATGCTTCTTGGGCGCTGGTTAAAGGTTGACCCACATATCTCCTTCCTATTAGGTGCTGGGACAGGTATATGCGGGGCGGCTGCCATTGCAGCCATTTCCCCAATCCTGCAATCTGAGGAAGAGGATACAGCAATGAGCGTCGGAATGATTGCTCTCATTGGTACCGTATTCGCTGTCGGCTATACCGTCCTCCTGCCAATGGTCGGACTCACACCGGTAGGCTATGGTATCTGGTCAGGACTCAGTCTCCATGAGCTCGCTCATGTCGCCCTGGCTGCTGAACCGGCTGGAGAGGAAGCAGTCGCTATGGCCCTTCTCGCTAAGCTATGCCGCGTATTCCTTCTGATTCCGTTCAGCTTCTTACTTGTCTTCTGGATGAAGAGCAGACAAAAGCATGGCGATAAAAATACGAAGATTGCCTTCCCATGGTTCTTGCTCGGCTTTGTAGCGCTCAGCATCTTCCGTACCTATATCGCAGGCGATTGGTTCCCAATATCCTTATATGATTCCATCGCAATGCTGACAACCTTCCTATTGTCCATGGCCATGGCGGGTCTCGGTCTCACCATTGACCTTCGGGAATTAAAGGAGAAAGCAGGTATGCCGCTGCTTGCCCTCGTTGTTACGTCCATCCTGCTATCTCTCATTACATATATTTGGGCGTAAAACAAGAAAACAGGTGAAAGGCCATTTGGCTTTTCACCTGTTTTTTTATGTTTAGATTGAGCAGCCTTTCAGTAACTGCATTCAGAGATCTTACTACTCCTTTGAATAGGTTCTTCTTGTTTTAAAGGCGAACGGATCCTTTTTATGGGCGAACACAGGAATTTAAAGACGATAACCGAACAAAGCTAGCCCATGTTCGCCCCTCCGCAGATTAAGCACGAGAAGGGGCAGCCGCTTCCTCTTTTAGTTTTATAGACCTGCTCTGCTGCATACACTTGTACAAGCAAATGAAACGGAGGGCTTGCTTGCATGTATGGATTATTAAGCTATGTTTATTTAGGTATTTCCTTATCGGCACCAATCGGACCCATTAATGCGGCACAGATGGAGACCGGACTCCGCAAAGGCTTCAGCTATGCCTGGCTGTTTGGTCTTGGGGCGATTCTAGCTGATATTGTGTATATGATTCTCGTTTATTTCGGACTAGCCACCTATATGAATATTCCGATCATCCAGACCTTCCTTTGGCTATTTGGAGCATTTGTCCTTATTTATTCAGGCATTGAAAGTCTCGTCTCTTCAGTGACGGCAAATGAAAAAAGCCTTCAAAGGAATGCGACGAGATTTCATTCCTTCCGTACAGGCTTCTTCATGTCCTTGATGAATCCGCTGAGCATTCTTTTTTGGATTGGCATCTATGGGTCTGTTTTGGCAGAGACAGCCGATGATTTTTCCTCACGTCAAATTTTCATTAATAGCTGTGCCATCATTTGCGGGATTCTCCTGTGGGATTATACGATTGCCTTATTATCCAGCTTCTTCAGGCGCTTTTTAACAGACCGCTTCCTTCGGGTCGTTTCCTTATTATCCGGAACTTCCTTAATTGCATTTGGCTTATATTTCGGCTCAAAAGGGATTCAGGCCCTTTTCTAATCATTGCGCATCCGCCTTGCTGTCAATGGCCGTTTCCGAATTCGTTTGACGCTGACAATGAAGGTAATCAGGCCGATGAAGGCAACAAAGCAAAGGCTGACAAGAAGTCCGCCCCTTGTCCCCTTTTGAAAAAGGGTTCCCGTAATCCCAAGCAGGATAAACAAAAAGGCAATATTCCGTTTCCATTTATCCATTGTGGAGAGCTCAAGCGTCTTCGAGTATGTCATCAAAATCAAAATCCAATTATACAAAATAAGCAGGCTGGCTCCGGTTGTAAAATATTCATACACACTGTTCGGCATAAGGAGTGACAGAACAATGGAGATAACGAGCCCGAGCACCGTGATTATAAAAGCCGGAACCGGAATGGCCAGCCTCCCCCTTTTGCCCACAAAGCGCGGTGCATCGCGGTCCTCAGCCAATGCCACGAGCATCGTCGTCACAGCATATAGGGAGGCTGACATAGTCGAGAACCCAGCAATCATTAGGGCTGCATTAAATATATGGGCGACAATTGGAACCTGATAGAAGGAAAGAACGGTTAAGAACGGACTTTCATTTGCTTTAATATCATGATGCGGAAGCGTAAAGACAACCAGACTGAGAGAGACTAAATAGATAACGAGCAATATGAGAAGCATAATCTTCCCGGCCTTTGGTGCATCCTCTTTCTTCTCAAGCCGCATCGACATAATGCCAATGACCTCAATCCCGCCAAAGGCAAAAAAGGCGAAGATCAGCGAAGCCCAGATTTCCTTCCATCCAGTTGGAAACAGACCTGCAACAGTATTCGGCCAATCAAAGCCCTTTTCCCCATCAATCACACCGGTTGAACCTAGAATCGCGATAATGACAAACATCAGAATGGCCGCTACCTTTACAATAGCACTGACATTTTCCATTCGCTCAAACAGCTTCGTTCCGATTAAGATAACAATCAGGCCAAGTACGCCAAATATACAGGCGAATACCCAGAGCTGGATATCCGGGAACCAAAAGCGTGAAAATAATGAAATGGCCGTCAGCTGGCTCCCCACGATAAACATTTCAGAAAACCAATAAATCCAGCCGTTCATGAATCCAACCGGCCTGCCGAACGCCTTTCGGGAGTATGTGCGAAACGACCCCTTTTGTGGATCCTTTTGGGTCATGGATGCAAGTGCATCATACACAAAATAAGTCGCCGTTCCAGCAATCAGAAAGGAAATCAAGACGGCAGGACCAGCGAGCTTAATTCCAAGGCCAGACCCGAGGAAGAAGCCGGTACCGATTGTACACCCAACTCCAATCATCGATAATTGCCACCATTTAAGCTTCTTCTCCTGATTCTTCATCTATTATCCCTGCCTCCGCTCGTTAAGAATACATACCTTCTTAATTTGCACCACAGGGAAGGTCTTATGCACATAGAAAAAAGAAGGGAGAAGACAATAATTGCCTTCTCCCTTCTTAATGAGTTCACGTATAAGTTCAAAAAGGTTTATTAGATGCGAACAACGTTAGCTGCTTGTGGTCCGCGGTTACCTTCAACGATTTCAAATTCAACTTCTTGACCTTCTTCAAGAGTTTTGAAACCATTTCCTTGGATTGCAGAGAAGTGTACGAATACATCGTCACCATCTTCGCGCTCGATAAAACCAAAACCTTTTTCTGCATTAAACCATTTTACTTTTCCGACCATTTTTTGGCCTCCTAACTTTAGTAGAAAATATTCAAAAGTAGAAAACCAGAAAAACCTTTCATGTCTAAAGCATGTACTTAAAGACTGTAAAAATTTTTTTGATCTTCAAACCTTTAGCGTTTTTATCGTACCATAAATGCCCCCATATGACAAACGATTTCAATAAGTGTGATTAATCCAAAATGTACGAAAAATCCCTATAAAACAGGATTTTCTTCCTAAAAACCTCCTTACATTACCACAAATTGTATAGAATTTTGTCGAAAATGGAGATTCAATATTTTTACAAAAATGGATTTTTAGACCCTAAGAAGCAGGGCCATTCCGACTGTTTCCGGCTGTGTTCCATGATTCCTCAATCGTTCTCCCAGAAAGTTTTGATCGAGCTTATTCCTTGGTCTAAGTGTCTATCCTTTTTCAGCTCCAAAACTATGGTATATTTAACGGTACAGAATACGTAAAGGAGTTCAGATAATGGCTAAAAGCGTAGTAATCGCCGAAAAACCATCTGTTGCCCGCGATATCGCCAATGTGCTGAATTGCAGAAAGAAGGGCAATGGATTTCTAGAAGGAGATCAATACATCGTCACTTGGGCTCTCGGTCATCTTGTTACACTGGCTGACCCAGAGACCTATGACCAAAAATATAAAACATGGAATCTTGAGGACCTGCCAATGCTGCCGAAGCAGTTAAAGCTTGTTGTCATGAAGCAAACAGGTAAACAATTCAATGCGGTGAAATCCCAGCTGACCCGCGGCGATGTAAAAGACATCATTATCGCGACAGACGCAGGACGCGAGGGAGAACTTGTTGCACGCTGGATTATCGAGAAGGCTCATGTGAAGAAGCCAATCAAGCGTTTATGGATTTCATCTGTTACCGATAAAGCCATCAAGGATGGCTTCAATCGCCTGAAGCCCGGCAAGGATTATGAGAATCTGTATGCCTCTGCGGTTGCCCGTTCGGAAGCCGATTGGTATATCGGTCTTAATGCGACAAGAGCATTGACTACGAAGTATAATGCACAGCTGAATTGTGGACGTGTGCAGACCCCGACTGTAGCCATGGTTGCTGCTCGTGAGGAGGAGATCAAGAACTTCAAGCCGAAAACCTATTACGGGATTGAGGCAAAGTCAGATGCACTTACCCTCACATGGCAGGACAAGGACGGGAACAGCCGCAGCTTTAATAAAGAGAAAATGGATACAATCGTCAAAGCTCTTGGGAAACAGGATGCCGTGGTGGCTTCCATCGAGCGTAAGGCGAAGAAAACCTATTCCCCTGCCCTTTATGACTTGACTGAGCTGCAGCGTGATGCCAATAAGCTATTTGGCTACTCTGCTAAAGAAACATTGAATATCATGCAAAAGCTGTATGAGCAGCATAAGGTACTCACCTACCCTCGGACGGATTCCCGCTATCTATCCTCTGACATTGTCAGCACGATTCCGGAGCGTCTGAAAGCAATCGGCGGGGCTGAATACAGCAAGCTAGCCAATAAAATTGCCAATAAACCTATCAAGGCAACGAAGGCATTTGTCGATGACAGCAAGGTTAGTGATCACCATGCCATCATCCCGACAGAGGGCTATGTCCATTACAGCGCCTTCAATGATAAGGAACGAAAAATCTATGACCTTGTCGTGAAACGCTTCTTGGCGGTCTTATACCCTGCCCATGAATTTGAGCAATTGACTGTCCATGCGAAGATTGGCTCTGAATCCTTCATCGCCCGAGGCAAGACGGTCACTAAGGCGGGATGGAAAGAGGTTTACAACAACCGCTTTGAGGAGGAGGAATCCAGTGATGATGTGAAGGAGCAGCTATTGCCGCGCATCAACAAAGGCGACACCCTCAAGGTTTCCCTTATCAACCAAACATCCGGTCAAACGAAGCCTCCGGCACGCTTCAATGAAGCGACATTGCTGTCTGCGATGGAAAACCCAACGAAATATATGGAGACAAAGGACAAAAAGCTTGCTGCCACACTCAAATCAACAGGCGGACTTGGCACAGTTGCCACAAGAGCCGATATCATCGATAAATTGTTCAATTCCTTCCTGATTGAGAAACGCGGCGGCAAGGATATTTACATCACGTCCAAAGGCCGTCAGCTGCTTGACCTTGTGCCAGATGAGCTTAAATCTCCTGCTACGACTGCTGAATGGGAGCAAAAGCTCGAGATGATTGCTAAAGGCAAGCTCAATAAGAATGCTTTTATCAATGAAATGAAGCAGCACACGAAGGAAATCGTTTCTGAGATCAAGGCCAGCGATAAGAAATTCAAGCATGATAATATCTCAACGAAATCCTGTCCGGAATGCGGCAAACCGATGCTTGAGGTCAACGGCAAGAAGGGCAAAATGCTTGTCTGCCAAGACCGTGAGTGCGGCTATCGCAAGAATGTCGCCCGGTTAACTAATGCTCGCTGCCCGCAATGTAAAAAGAAAATGGAGCTGCGCGGAGAAGGCAAAGGACAAATTTTCACCTGCAAATGCGGCTACCGTGAAAAGCTGTCCTCCTTTGAAGAAAGACGCAAAAAGGAATCCGGCGGCAAAGCTGACAAGCGCACTGTTCAGAAATACCTGAAACAGCAGCAGAAAGAAGAACCACCAATCAATAATCCATTCGCTGATTTGCTAAAAGGCATTAAGCTGGATGATAAATAAGAAACGGAACTGCCTCCCTATCTTTTTAGGGGAGGCAGTTTTTTATTTTGGCAGATTGATGCGGGCAGGTTTTCTCCCTTAACTCAGGAATCCGCCCTTAAATAATAAAATCAAGGAAATCCCAGACAAAAAAACAGCCCCCTCCTTATTCAAAAGTTGAAAATGATAGGCTGAGACGCCTTGCCAGTGAAATGAAGATTTTTAGCTGAAATCCTAAGAGAAAAACACGCTATGAAAGGTTTAATCGAGCTGCCTCCGCTACGCTCACAAATAAAAACAGGCGAAGTCCCAAAAACTCCGCCTGTTCTTTCTTATGAAAGTCGATATTTGAAATCCTGATAGCCGAACTGTTGGACAATCCGGCAGTCGCCATCCTTGTCGCGCAGACAAATCGCTGGGAGCGCCATTCCGTTAAAGGTGTTATTTTTCACCATGGAGTAGATGGCCATGTCCCCGAATACGAGACGGTCGCCTGCTTTCAGTGGTTCATCAAAGGAATAGTCTCCGATGACATCGCCGGCGAGACAGGTTGGGCCGCCTAAACGGTATGTGTGAGCTTTCTCTCCTGGAAGCCCAGAGCCTAAAAGCGGCGGACGGTATGGCATCTCGAGCACATCCGGCATATGGCAGGATGCTGAGGTGTCAAGAATGGCGAGCTCCACATCATTCACAAGGGTATCGAGAACACTTGTTATGAGGAAGCCTGCATTGAGCGCAATCGCCTCGCCCGGCTCCAAGTATACGTTGAGACCATATTGATCTTGCATTCTCTTAATACAGCTTTCGAGCAAATCAAAATTATAGCCTTCTCTTGTGATATGATGGCCGCCACCGAAATTGATCCATTCCATCTGCGGCAGCCACTCGCCGAATTTCTCCTCAATGACATCGAGTGTGGTTGCCAAGGCATCGGCATCCTGCTCACACAGTGTGTGGAAGTGGAGACCAGACACACCATCCAATTTTCCTGGCTCGAACTGACTGATGGTAACCCCGAATCGGGAGCCGCGGGCACAAGGGTCATAGATTTCATGACCCTCCTGGGTGGAGCATTCCGGATTGATGCGCAGACCAACTTTCTTACCAGCCTTGCGCGCCCTTTCCCCATACTTCTCCAGCTGGGAGAAGGAATTAAAGATGATATGGTCACATAAGTCGATAATCTCATCCATTTCATCCTCACGATAAGCCGGGGAGAAGACATGATTCTCCTTCCCCATTTCCTCATATCCGAGCCTTGCCTCAAACAAGCCGCTCGCCGCAGTCCCGCTCAAATACTTCCCAATCAGCGGATAGGTCGCATACATCGAAAACGCCTTTTGCGCGAGGATGATTTTGCAGCCGGTCCGCTCCATTACTCCGCTCAGGATTTCCAGGTTTCTCTCAAGTAATGCCTCATCAACCACATAGCTTGGTGTTGGCAGTTCTTCAAAGCGCATCTTAATCAACTAGCTCCGGATCAAAGCTTTCTTTCCAAGGAAGGCCCCATTTATTGAGTGCTTCCATAAATGGATCTGGATTGAATTCTTCAATATTGTAAACGCCCGGTCTGTTCCATTCGCCTGTCACCACCATCATGGCACCAATCATCGCTGGCACGCCAGTTGTATAGGAAACGGCTTGGGAGCCGACTTCACGGTAGCATTCTTCATGATCGCATACATTGTATACATAATAGGTTTTCGGCTTTCCGTCTTTTGTCCCGCGGAAAATACAGCCAATATTCGTTTTTCCTTTTGTACGTGGCCCTAATGATGCCGGATCAGGAAGGACCGCCTTCAGGAATTGAAGCGGAATGATTTCCTTTCCTTCGAACATGATTGGCTCGATGGAGGTCATGCCGACGTTTTCAAGGCATTTGAGGTGAGTCAGATAGCTCTCGCCAAATGTCATGAAGAAACGGATTTGTTTCAGGCCAGGGATGTTTTGGGATAGGGATTCAAGCTCCTCATGATAGAGGAGGTACATATCCTTTTCGCCAACTTCAGGGAAGTTATACACACGCTTGATCTCCATCGGCTTTGTCTCAATCCACTCGCCATCCTTCCAGTAGCGGCCATTAGCGGATACTTCACGAATATTGATCTCCGGGTTGAAATTCGTCGCAAATGGGTAGCCATGGTCACCGGCATTGCAGTCTAGAATGTCGATGTATTCAATCTCATCGAAGTGATGCTTAAGTGCATAGGCAGAGAATACGCCTGTCACGCCTGGGTCAAATCCGCTTCCAAGCAAGGCTGTAATGCCGGCTTCCTCAAAACGCTGGCGGTATTCCCATTGCCATTTGTATTCAAATTTCGCTGTATCCTCCGGCTCATAGTTCGCTGTATCCATATAATGTGTTTTTGTCGCCAGGCATGCATCCATGATGGTCAAATCCTGATACGGAAGAGCCAGGTTCATGACGATATCTGGTTTTACTTCTTTGATGAGGGCGATTAGTTCGTCCACATTGTCCGCATCGACTTGCGCCGTGGTGATTTTTGTTTTGCCGCCGTCAAGCTTTGCTTTCAGCTCATCACATTTCGATTTTGTCCGACTTGCGATGCAGATTTCCTCGAATACCTCACTATTTTGTACACATTTATGAACGGCAACGGAGGCTACTCCTCCAGCTCCGATGATTAACGCTTTACCCATTTTCTTCTCTCCAATCCTGATTCTTTATTTTTTAATCGCTACTAATAGTTCCCTGACAAGCTTGCAGGCTGTAGCTGTTGAAATGCCGCTCGGATCATAGGTCGGTGATAATTCATTTATATCGAGGCCGACAACGGTTGTTTTCTCACAAACGGCAAGCAAGGCTTCTAATAGCTGCACATAGGTGACTCCTCCTGCCTCCGGTGTCCCTGTTCCAGGGAAGACAGATGGGTCAAGAACATCTAAATCAAGCGTGAGATAAACCGGTTTGTCACCAATCTGCTCTAGCACTGCTTCAAGTCCATCGAAATTAAACTTATTCGTGAACACATGGCCTTTCTTCGCCCATTCAAATTCACTGCGGTCCCCTGAACGAATGCCGAACTGGAAGATGCGACCGTCTCCAAGGATATCGTGACAGCGGCGGATGACAGATGCATGGGAGAGCATTTCTCCAAGATAATCCTCTCGCAGGTCTGTATGGGCATCAAAGTGAATGATATGGAGCTCTGGATATTGCTCCGCCACGGCGCGCACGCTTCCAAGCGTAACGAGATGCTCACCGCCAATCATGAATGGAATCTTTCCATCCTCAATAATCTTACTTGCACGCTCTTCAATATCAAAAAGCACACGTTCAACATTGCCGAAGCAGAGCTCCAGGTCTCCGCTGTCAAATACAGCCATGTCCGTTAAATCCTTATCCTGATAAGGGCTATAGGTTTCAAGCCCATATGATTCCTGACGAATCGCCTGCGGACCGAAACGGGTTCCGGGACGATAGGAGGTCGTCCCGTCAAAGGGGGCGCCGAAGAGAACAATGTCTGCCTCGTTATACTCCGCCACGCAGCCGATAAAGGTTTGGATATTTTTATTCAACATCTCGCAACAGCTCCTCTACGTAAGTTGGGAGCGAGAAGGCGCCGACATGGAGTTTCGGGTTATAATAGCGCGCATGAAGATGTGCGTCTTTAAAAGCCTCTCGCTTCAAGTCTTTCACTGGATGATATTTCTTCGATGCAAACCCAAACAACCAATGACCCGATGGATAGGTCGGAATATGTGCCTGATACACATAGCTGATTGGGAAGCTTTCCACGATTCGCTTATGAGCACGCTGCATGGCTGCGACATCCTCTTTATAAAAGGGACTCTCATGCTGATTGACCATAATTCCGTCTTCATGCAATGCCTTATAACAGCTTCCATAAAATTCGCGGGTGAACAAGCCCTCGCCCGGACCGAATGGGTCGGTCGAATCAACGATAATCAAGTCATATTGATCCTCGCAGGAGCGTATGTACTTCAGCCCGTCCTCATAATGAATCTGAAGGCGCGGATCATCGAGCGCACAAGCCGTTTGCGGAAGATATTTCTTGCACACATCCACGACCATTTCATCAATCTCCACCAAATCAATCTGCTTCACGCTCTCATACTTAACGAGCTCACGCACCGCTCCCCCGTCTCCCGCTCCGATAATGAGCACCTTCTCTGGATTCGGGTGAACCATCATCGGTACATGGGTAATCATCTCGTGGTAAATGAATTCATCCTTCTCGGTCAGCATCATGAAGCCATCAAGGGTTAGAAAGCGGCCGAATTCCTTCGATTCAAAAATATCGATGCGCTGATATTCAGTTTGTCCGCTGTACAGCAGCTTTTCCACTTTGATCGATAGCTTAACGTTCGGGGTATGCCGTTCACTAAACCAAAGTTCCATTTTCGTCACACTCCTTGCAGTACGTTCAGTCGTTCTATCATTAAATCCTCTGGTCCGGTCATGGAGCATCCCTTTTCCTTGGCATAATCAATATAATCAATGATCTCCTGTGTCACCCGTTCACCTGGTGCCAGGATAGGAATTCCCGGCGGGTAACACATCACGAATTCACTGCACACCCTGCCGACTGTCTCATGAAGGGGCAGGGATTCCTTCTCTGCATAAAAGGCTTGTTGAGGAGTCGTCACGACCCCCGGATCAATATATTCCTGCGTAAACATGCCAGCCTTATCGCGTTTGTAGCGTCTCCGGATTTCTGATAAGGCACTGATTAACCGTTCCACATCTCGATTGCGATCACCAACAGACACATAGGCAAGGATATTGCCAATATCACCAAATTCAATCTGGATATCATATTCGTCTCGAAGAATGTCATATACCTCAATGCCGGCGAGCCCGATATCTCTCGTGTAAACAGACAGCTTCGTCACATCGAAATCATAGACGCTGTCCCCGTTGATCAATTCCTTGGAGAAGGCATAGAAATCTCCAATCTGGTTGATTTCCTGACGTACATATTCAGCCAGCTCAACGACATGAGTAAATATCTCCTCCCCATTGAGAGCGAGATTTCTTCTGGAGATATCCAGGCTCGATAGCAGCAGATACGACCCGCTCGTGGTCTGGGTCAGATTAATAATCTGCCGGGCATAGCCGGCATTCACGGAAGGACCAAGCAGCATGAAGGAGCTTTGGGTCAAGCTTCCCCCTGATTTATGCATGCTCACCGCCGCCATATCAGCTCCCGCCTCCATGGCAGAGACCGGCAAATCCTTGCCAAAATACAAATGTGTTCCATGCGCTTCATCTGCGAGCACGAGCAATCCATGCTTGTGAGCAAGCTCAACAATTCCGCGAAGGTCCGAACAGATGCCATAATAGGTTGGATTATTGACCAGTACAGCCTTCGCCTCAGGATTTTCTATTATGGCCTTCTCGACCTGGCTGACTGACATGCCAAGCGCAATGCCGAGGCGGTGGTCCACATCAGGATTCACATAGACCGGCTCTGCGCCGCATAGAACGAGTGCATTGATGACGCTGCGGTGGACATTGCGCGGAACAATAATCTTGTCGCCCTTCTTGCAGGCGGTCAAAATCATCCCTTGCACAGCTGATGTTGTCCCATTGACCATGAAGAAGGCATGGGCTGCACCGAAGGCCTCTGCCGCTAACCTTTCTGCTTCACGGATGACAGAGACCGGATGGCAGAGATTATCAAGCGGCTTCATGGAATTCACGTCCACGCTCAAGGCCTCCTCACCTAAGAAGGCAGTCAAATCAGGGTTCCCCCTGCCGCGCTTATGGCCTGGTACATCAAAAGGCACAATTCGTTTTTTCTTAAATTCCTCGAGTGCCTCATGGATAGGGGCCCTATCCTGCAGCACTCGGCCGTCACTCTTCTTCTTATCACTCAATTCGGCTTTCCCCCTATGGTTTATCGTCGATCGGTCTCTAGCAGCGGGGCTTTCCAGAATGGCCGCTGTCTTGCGGCAATGATTCTCTCAATATTCCGAAGATTGAATCTGTAGATCGACAGACCATCCTCTTTATCTACTTACCCTCTAACCTTGAAATCACGCAAAAAAACGCAAGTAATAGCGGCGAGCCGCACATCACTTGCGTTTGTGTATGGACATTAAAAATATGATTCAAAAAGCAAAAACCACCAAAATCTTCCAGCCCCTATGCAGACAGAGGCATGCAAGAACAAAAGGAACGAAGCTCTTTAAAAAATATTCAAATATACCATCAAGGTTTAGAGTCTATATAGCAAATAATTACTTTTACCACTCTTATTGACCGTTTCACAAGTTGATGTGCGATTTATTCGCACTGGTTGTAAAGTAACCAACTTATAAAATTTGAGCTTTTAACTCAATCAATAAGGCAACTAAGTTGCCAATCGGCATTTGACCCGGCTGTCCGTATGGCCTTAACGTTCCATGGTTAGAAACCATGAAATGTGGTCAAAAATCATCTGCTTGGAAAGACTCCTTCAATTTGAATACCATTGCTTCCCAAATGTTATGGCTATCTTATCAACTACTTTTCCAAATTACAACTAAAAAGGAAAAAGTTTTAATTTACAAAATATTTACACATAATGTCAAAAGCCTGCCAATTCTATATTATCTGCCAAATTTCTTTTTTAATTCTTCTAAAGAAAGCTCCTTGGTGGAGGCATAAATGACATCTGCCTGTCCCAGTTGATCAACAGAACCAATGCCAACGGCAAACATGCCTGCCCGTTTGATGGCTTGCACTCCTGCCTTTGCATCCTCTATGCCGATGCAATGCGCCGGCTTTACCTGCAAATTTTCCGCCGCATTTAGAAAAATCTCTGGGTCTGGTTTCCCATGTGAAATCAGATTCGCATCGGCCATATAATCAAATTCATCCAAAAGGCCTAATCCTTCCAAAACGGCTGGCGCATTCTTGCTGGCGGAGGCGAGGCCGATTTTTAAACCGGCCTCTTTAATATCGGCTAATAGTTCCCTTATGCCAGGCAGTATATCGGCAGGAGTGATTTGCTTGATCAGCTCAGCATAATGAGCATTCTTTTTCGCTGCAAGATGTGCCTTCTCCTCATCCGTGAAGGCTCCTTGCTTGCCGCCAATCTCTAGAATGATTTCAAGTGAGACCATGCGTGAAACACCCTTTAGCCGTTCATTATCCTCCCTCGTGAAAGGAATGCCAAGCTCCTCAGCCAGCTTCCTCCAGGCAAGAAAATGGTATTCCGCTGTATCCGTAATCACTCCGTCCAAGTCAAAAATAAAGGCTTCAAGCTTACTCATTGTTGTCTCTCCTCCTTCGCCATCGGAATGCTCAACATGCCATTCTCTTCAAGCTCATGCTTCACTCCATCCATTTCAAAGGTCAGCGCAGGGCCCTCCTGGGTAATTTGAACTGCTTTTTGATCAATCTTCACAGTAAGGTGATGATTGCGGTAATTAATATTAAAGGTATAACGATCCCATGCGGCTGGGATAAATGGTGCAAACGATAGCACTCCCTCAAAGGTTTTCATGCCGGCAAAGCCTTGAACAATCGCTAGCCAGGAACCAGTCATACTTGTAATATGAAGCCCATCTTCTGTGTCATTATTATAGTTATCTAGATCAAGCCTTGCTGTCCGGTTATACATCTCATAGGCCTTCTCCTCCATGCCGAGCTCTGCAGCGAGTACTGCATGAACGGATGGAGACAAAGAGGATTCATGAACGGTCATCGGCTCATAGAATTCAAAGTTGCGCCGCTTCTCATCCAGTGTGAATTCATTATTGAGGAAGTAGATGCCCTGCAGAACATCGGCCTGCTTGATGAAGCAGCTGCGAAGAATTCGGTCCCATGACCACTTCTGATTCAACGGTCTGTCATGCGGGGACAATTCACTCACCTTCTTCAGATCCTTATCAAGGAAGGTGTCATGCTGCACAAATACTTGAAGCTCCTCGTCATATGGCAAATACATTTTCTCCGTGATTTCAGCCCAGCGATCGAGCTCTTCCTGATAAATATATAAATCTGCCAGTCTGGATTCATGGCCGTTCTCCTTCAGCTCATGAATGACCTCCATCGTATAGCGCAGTGTCCAAGCTGCCATCTTGTTCGTATACCAGTTATTGTTCACATTATTCTCATACTCGTTCGGACCGGTTACCCCGTGGATCATGTATTGATCTTTTCGCTTTTGGTAATGAACCCGATCTGCCCAGAAACGGGAAATGCCTGTCAGCACATCGATTCCATACTCGAGCAAGTATTCCTTATCCCCGGTGTACTGGACATAATTATAGATGGCATAGGCAATAGCTGCATTTCGGTGAATCTCCTCAAAGGTGATTTCCCACTCATTATGACATTCCACCCCTGTAAAGGTCACCATCGGATAGAGAGCTCCCTCAAGGCCCTGCCTTTTCGCATTCACGTAAGCGCCCTCGAGCTGGTTATAACGGTAGATTAATAGATTACGAGCTACTTCGGGCTTTGCGGTCGCCAAATAGAAAGGCAAAGCATATGCTTCCGTATCCCAATATGTTGCACCGCCATACTTTTCCCCTGTAAAGCCTTTTGGACCGATGTTCAGACGGGCATCCTCCCCATAATAGGTAGAGAAGAGCTGGAAGAGGTTGAAACGAATGCCCTGCTGAGCCTCATCATCTCCGTCAATTTGGATATCGGCCATCTTCCACCGCTCTGCCCACTGTTCCTTATGAGCTGTTAAGCAGGCATCAAATCCAGCCTGCATCGCCTGGTTCAGTATCTCTTCCCCTTTTTCAACAAGGTGCTCACCATCATAGTCTCGGTTCGTTGTGACCGTGACATACTTCGTGAGGGAGACCGTCTTTTTAGCGATCGTATTCATGACGATTGTATTATCGACATACTCGACATTCATAAAAGGCTTAATCTCAGCCACATCCCCTTCAGCCACTAATCCCATATTAGCTGAAATACGGAAGATTTCCGTTTCGAAAGGGTTTTCATTTGTCTCCATAACAAGATGAGCCTTATTCGGCTCTGCATGCCTTGTGATTGCTTTCCAAAAGTCCTCGTCATAATTGGAGTCCTCATTGCGTACATCCCCATCCAAATAAGGAATGAAGGTAATCTTGCTGTCATGATTTAGCGGGGTAACCTGATAATGAATCACGGCAAGCTGCTTCTCCGCAATCGAGAGATACCGCATAACCTCTACCTTTGTTTCCTTGCCTTCATGGACAATCGTGAACGTCCGTGTCAGGACACCTGTTTTCATATCAAGCTCACGACGGTAATCCTTCACTTCAGCCAAATACAGATCAATCTCATCCTCATCAATCAGCACGCGAATACCAATAAAATCAATGGCATTGATTACTTTTCCGAAATAATCCGGATAGCCATTTTTCCACCAGCCGACCCTTGTTTTATCCGGGTACCAAACTCCTGCAATATATGTACCTTTATGTGAATCACCACTATAGGTTTCCTCGAAATTCCCTCTTAAGCCCATATGGCCGTTTCCAAGACTCGTCATGCTCTCAGCTAGGCGAAAATCATCCTTATGAAGCTCTTCCTCAATAATTTTCCATGGGTCTACTGCAAATAATCTCTTCATTGATTTCACTCTCCCATAAATGGTCATCGATTAGTGCAAGCGGTTGCACAATTAACCCATCCTTATTATAACGTATTGCTGAACAAAAGAAAGTATGAATGGGTGAAAATTCTAACTTTCTTCAAAGATAGGTATTTAGAACCGCAAAAAACTCCAAAGCCTGTTTAGGCCTTGGAGTTCTCTATGCTTAATTCTCTGCTTTTGGTGCTGGCTTTGGATGAGGCATTTTGCCGAAATGGCGGGGCGGGACATAGCCATGTTCCTTGATTTTCTCAAAGCGCTTATCCATATGGTCAAGAATCATATCGCCCGTTTCCTTTGTCATTACACCGTATTCAACGTATTTATGAATAATATCCTTCTCACGCTGAAGGACATCCTGATGCATCGATTCAAGCTCTGCTTTCTGAGCGTCTGTCAGTGATTTCTCAGCTGGCGCAGGTGCCGGTGCTTTATCTTCTGCCGCATAGGCAGATGAGAGCATGCCCGTAAATGAGGCTGTCGACAGCATAATGCCCGCCAAAATGTTCAACGTCCATCTCTTCATTCCATTCACTCCCTACTCTTTTATCCACCCTAGTTTTTGCCATTTATCAGATTTTATGCATGGGCTTTTCGGAGTGATCGAATCACTTATTTTCGCTTTTTAGGCTTTACGTCAGGTCTTTTCTTCGGATAGACGGGACGTTCATCAACGATTTGTCCCTTGAATAATTCCTTCCTTTTCACCTCAAGCTTGAGCTCACGGGCATATTTGCGCAGCTCGCGCTCTTCACGCGGCGTCACGATGGAGATGACGGTTCCGCTTGCACCTTGGCGGCCTGTCCGGCCTGAGCGATGAACATATTGGGCAATCGATTCCGGGAAGTCCACATGGATGACATATGGAAGTCCCTCGATATCCAATCCCCTTGCAGCTACGTCCGTAGCAAGCAAGAGCGGCAGCTTTCCTTGACGGAAGGAACGGATTGCCTTCTCACGGTCCATCTTCTTCGAATCCCCATGTATGACAGCGAGGTCAACCTTTTTATAGGAAAGCTTTGAAGCCATCACATCAAGGTTGCCAATATCCCTTCCAAAGACAAGCGCTCTCATCCCTGACATTTTCGCCAGCTTCTCAAGAATAAGAATCTTGTCGCGCTGTTCAGCAACAAAATAAATATGGTCGACCTTCGATTGCACGGTCTCTTCCTTAGCAATCCGGATACAAGCAGGCTCATTCATCCATTGGGATGCTTCTTCTTCAAGCTGCTTTGGCAGAGTCGCTGAGAAGAGCAGCACTTGACGGTCACGCATCGCTGAATGGAGGATGGCTCCTACGGTAGCCATATGTTCTGGAATCAGGAGCTGGTCTCCCTCATCAAGTACAATTGTCTTCACTCCATGCATCTTCAGCTTCTTCTGCTTAATCAATTCCTCCAGTCTCCCCGGTGTTCCAATGACAACATGCGGATGCTTCTTCAATTTCTCTAGCTGACGCTTCGGATTAGCGCCGCCAATGAAGGATGCTGCCGTGATGCCGCAATCTTTTGCCCATGATTGCACAACCTCGAAGATCTGCATCACTAATTCACGGGACGGTGCCACGAATACAGCCTGCACCTTTTGCTCAACAGGGTCAACCTTGTTTAAGACCGGAAGTACATAGGCAAGGGTCTTCCCTGTCCCTGTCGGGGATTCAGCAATTACATCTGCCCCTTCCATAATCGGTGCAAATACCTTCGTCTGTACGGCTGTCGGCTCCTTGAACCCTGATTTCTCCCATCCCTTTTTCAAGCCTTCTTTTAATTCCTCTATCATTACAGCTTTCGCGCTCATTTAATTCTCCTAACTAAAGTCGTGGTTTTCTTGTCTTATTATACATAGCCGGGCAGAGGATTATCAATAAAGCGCCTCACCGCAGGCAATTTTCCGTGCATTTCAATGTATAGGTTCGCGGAATGCAGATATACTAGATATATTGACTAATTTTACTATATTAAAAGAACCCCTCTCGTGAGAAAAATGTATTTATTTGTAGGCTTCTTGCGACTCAGGGACATTTCCATTAGAATGAAACTACTAGTTTATGCGAAAGAGGTTGAAGATGGTGGAACACAATACGTCGAATTTTATACGCAACATCGTCATTGATGATGTGAAATCAGGTAAAACAAAAGAAGTCATCACCCGTTTCCCGCCGGAACCAAATGGCTATTTGCATATCGGCCACGCTAAATCCATCGTGCTGAATTTTGATATTGCCGATGAGTTTGGCGGCAAGACAAACTTGCGCTTCGATGATACCAATCCTGTAAAAGAGGATGTGGAATTTGTCGAATCAATCAAGGAAGATGTGAAATGGCTCGGCTACGACTGGGACGGACTGTTTTTTGCCTCTGATTATTTTGAAGAAATGTACAGCCGTGCAACGCTATTAATTGAAAAGGGATTGGCTTATGTTGATGACCTATCAGCTGATCAAATCCGTGAGTACCGCGGCACATTGACTGAACCAGGTAAGGAGAGCCCATTCCGCAGCCGTTCTGTGGAAGAGAATCTCGACTTGTTCAAACGGATGAGGGACGGAGAGTTCGGAGACGGAGAGAAAGTCCTTCGCGCCAAAATTGATATGAGTTCACCAAACATCAATCTTCGTGATCCTGTTATCTACCGAATCGCTCATGTACCGCACCACAATACCGGCACAAAATGGTGCATATATCCGATGTATGCATTTGCTCATCCAATTGAGGATGCGATTGAAGGGGTAACCCATTCCATCTGTACACTCGAGTTTGAAGACCAGCGCCCATTCTATGACTGGGTTATTAAGGAATGCGAAATGCCTGCAGTGCCAAGACAATATGAATTCGGCCGTTTGAATCTGACAAATACCGTCATGAGCAAACGTAAATTGAAGCAGCTTGTGGAAGAAGGGTTTGTTGACGGCTGGGATGACCCGCGCATGCCGACTATATCCGGCCTAAGAAGACGCGGTTATACACCAGAAGCTATCCGCAACTTCTGCCGTGAAATTGGCGTAGCCAAAACAAGCGGAATCGTCGATGAGAAGATGCTTGAGCATTTTGTTCGTGAAGACTTGAAATTGAAAGCACCGCGTACAATGGGAATCTTGAAGCCGCTGAAGGTCGTTATTACGAACTATCCAGAAGGCGAAATTGAGATGCTTGATGCCGAGATCAATCCGGAAAACCCTGAAATGGGTATGCGTAAAATCCCATTCGGCCGTGAAATCTACATTGAGCAAGAGGATTTCATGGAGAATCCTCCGAAGAAATACTTCCGTCTCTTCCCTGGCAATGAGGTTCGCTTGAAACATGCGTACTTCATCAAATGTGAAGAAGTGATTAAAGATGCTGACGGCAATGTCGTTGAGCTGCACTGCACATATGACCCAGAAACAAAGAGCGGTACCGGCTTCACTGGCCGTAAAGTAAAAGGAACGATTCACTGGGTGGAGGCAACACATGCCATCCCTGCTGAGTTCCGCTTGTACGAGCCTCTCATCCTTGATGAGGACGCTGAAGAACAAGGCGGCTCCTTCCTTGACCATGTGAATCCAAACTCCTTGATCATTGAACAAGGATTCGTAGAACCAAACATGAAGGATGTCAAAGGTAATGATAAGTTCCAATTCTTCCGCCATGGCTACTTCAATGTGGATCCGAAGAATAACACAGATAAATTAATCTTTAACTTGATTGTCTCCTTAAAGAGCTCATTCAAGCTTTAAAACCAGCAAAAGGCACTCATCCACATTGGATGAGTGCCTTTTTTCCTGCTTATTGATCAAGCCGGCTTCTAATTTCATTGACGACTTCATTTGCCGTCCTACCATTTGCATCAATGATGGATGCATCAGTTCTAGCATCCTGGATGCCCATAACATTTGTATCGAGCCCCGTAACGACACAAAAATCAAATGCTACTCCGTCCGCATCCTCCGCGTGGCGCAAATCAGCCACTTCATAACCAAGCTCTGACAAAGCCTCGCGAATATCGGTCAATGATTGTTCAACACCTATTCTTGTCATTTATCGCACCTCCTCATTGTTAAGGTTTCCTTTCCGACTGTTTATTATGTTGAAATAGCAGCAAAAAAAGACCGTCCAGCTTCTAGACGGTCTTTCTAATCCTCAAATATTCACGCGGAGCCATTCCGAACTCTTTCTTGAAGGCACGTACAAAGCCGGAATAATCATTGAAGCCCGATGTTTGGCAAACATCGGTCAGCTTCATGCCCTCTGCCATTAAGGTTTTTGCATACATAAGCCGCTTTTGGACAATGTATTGATGCAGGGTATAACCTGTATAGGCCTTAAATTTTCTCATAAGATGATATTTGCTCATAAAGACAAGAGAGGCAAGATGATTCACTGACAGCTCGCCATTTAGGTTTTGGTTGATATAGGTGACAATGTCATTAATATTTTGATCAAATAGGACATCCATTGATTGATTCCGTTGGTTATTGTCAAGCAGATCTCGATTCAGGAGGATAATCAGCTGAATCAACAAGGCTTTGTTCATCTCTACATACCCAAAGCTGGGATTTATCTTTTCCTCCATTAAATCATGGACAATGCTCTTTACCTTTCGAAGCCGTTCTTCATATAAGCGGAGGCGATTATTTTCCCTTCTGGCTGCCATATCAAAGCATGTAAGTAAGTTGGCATCTGTTTGATGATGCTTGGCCATCATTTCTGGATTGAACCATATGATGATTCGCTCATAATCCTCAGAGGGGTCAATAATCGGCTTATGAATCTGACTATGACTGATAATTAAGACATCCCATGGCCTAAGCTTAAAGGCCTTCCCCTCTATCATATAGGTAACGTTTCCTTTCAGGAAAATAATGATTTTATGAAAGTCATGATAATGATAGTCGAAATCCTTTGTAATACGGTCCTTTAAGTGGAAGATGCGTAGCTCTTCCTTAAGAAAACCCCGTTTCTCAAGCGGCCATTGCCCATGCTCAATCATGGTAATTAGTCTCCCTTTTATCAATATTACCCCTATTTTAGAGCATTTTTATCCATCTTTCTAGCAATATTTACATAGTAGTCGGCATTACATTTGCGTATGATAATATATAACAGTAGTTTTATCAGAAAGGTTTTGAGAATATGAAACGATTTTTAGCAAGCTATAAGTCTTCCTTAATCCTGCTTGGCGCGATTATCATCGGCGGGATTGCCGGGTACATAATCGGTCCGGACGTAGCGGTTGTTAGACCATTCGGGGACTTATTCCTGAACTTATTATTCATGATTATCGTTCCGCTCGTCTTCTTTAGTATCACTTCGGCGATTGCGAATATGAGCGAGATGAAGCGTCTTGGAAAGATTATGGTCAGCATCATCATCGTCTTTTTCAGTACAGCGCTGATCTCAGCCATTATCGGCCTTGCCGGAACGTCCATCATGAATCCAATTGGCGATTCTGATGTCTCCGCCATTAAGGAATTGATGACTAATACAGAAGTACCTGAAACAGAAGATGTCACTTTCCTTTCCCAGCTCGTCAATACCTTCACGGTGAGCGATTTCTCTGAATTGCTTTCTAGACAGCATATCCTGCAGCTCATCGTCTTCTCCGTCCTGATTGGTCTTGCGACAGCCATGGCCGGTGAAAAGGGCAGACCTGTTGCTCAGCTGCTCACATCGGCAACTGAGGTTCTCATGAAGGTTGTCAAAATCATTATGTATTACGCTCCAATCGGGCTCGGCTGTTATTTCGCAGCCATTATCGGTGAGCTTGGACCGCAAATCCTTGAAGGCTATGCGCGCTCCTTCGTTCTTTATATGGTCTTATCGATCATCTATTTCTTTGGATTCTTTACGCTGTATGCATTTATTGCAGCTGGAAAGGACGGCATCCGTGCCTACTGGACGAATGTTCTTCCTCCATCCGTCACAGCGATTGCGACTTGCTCAAGTGCAGCCTGCATTCCAATTAACCTTGATGCAACGAAGAAAATCGGCGTCCCGGTCGATATCGCTGAAACCGTTATTCCACTTGGCGCCAACACACATAAGGATGGTTCCGTTATTGGCGGAGTGCTTAAGATTGTCTTCCTGTTCAGTCTCTTTGGCCGGGATTTGACAAGTGTATCAAGCATCCTCAGTATCCTAGCTGTTGCCTTCCTAGTCGGTGCCGTAATGGGCGCTATTCCAGGAGGCGGAATGATTGGCGAAATGCTGATCCTTACCGTATTCGGCTTCTCGCCTGAGGTACTTCCGCTGATCGCCGTTATCAGCACCATCATCGATATTCCAGCTACCTTGCTGAACTCAACTGGCAATACTGTATGTGCCATGCTCGTCGCACGTCTTGTCGAGGGCAAGAATTGGCTCAAGAATGCCATGAAAAAAACAGCAGATGCATAAATGAAACAAAACGAAAGCCGGTTCAGAATAGTGAACCGGCTTTTTTGTCTCTATGGGAAGCTCTTAAAATCAAAACAGCGTAATCGAGGCTCGTTTTTAGATGAAATCCTCTAAAAACATGAAATCGCCTCTAAAAATATCTCAAACATGTCTAGTTTTGATAACTACACTTTGTGGGACTCTCCTATTCGAAAGGATTTCGCTCGATTTCTCCAGTTAAGGGCGATTCCTCTCTGTTTATGGGCGAAATGAACAGCCGTAAATCAGCTCCCCTTTGTAGGGGCTATCAGCTAACAAGGAGCAGGAAAAGAAAGAAGCGGTTTCTAATCCCGCATCCATCAAAAACTACCTCCCCTTCACTTTTGAGCCCGTATAATCCGGTAATTCATCAAATGTCGGTATTGCTTGAGCATTTGCTCATGGGCAGAGAGCACCTGGAAGATTTGCTCCGGTATGTTCTCAGATGGGAGGAAATCAGTCAGCGGCTCCTCATCATCATAAAAGGATGGAAGCTCTTGAATTTGTACATCACGGAACCCCGCATGATGGAATGCTGCCTTCCATTCCCCTTCTGTCCACATTTGCTTGAATCCATAGAAGGACCCAATCGCATGCCTTTCCCCTTGTCCTGCTGGTCCATCTATAGTCAATTCAATCGCATAGAGGACGCCGTTACTTTTCAAAACCCGGTGAATTTCGTTCACGGATGGAGAAAAGTCCGCGAAGGAAAGGACAGATTCGGACAAACAATAATCCACTGAGCCTGATGCAAGAGGCATGTTCTCAAGCGAGGATTCGATGACCTGAACCGGCAGGCTTAGCGTGCTGAAACGCTGTCTCGCCTTTTCTGCCATTATGGGATGGTTATCAAGCGCCACAACTTGGGCTCCATAGCGCGATGAAAGATAAGCACTCGTCTGCCCAGTTCCGCATCCTGCATCAAGAATGACTGTCTGCTGATTAATGGGTTCCCCTCCGAGCATGATATCAGTCGCCTTGATTCCGCCTGGATGGGCCCCGCCGATTCCAAGGATTGATAATAGATCCATATACGTATACATATTGCACCCTTCCCCCCTTTTTTAGCCATTGTATGAATGCCCCCCTTTTGTGTTCCGCATCAATAAAAAACGATTCTTATAGGTATATAAACAGGCAAGTTGTCCAAACAAAAATACAATACAGAGAAACCGATTCAGGAAGGAGGTTCTTTCCTCATGAATTATTATGAGCTTTGTAATAGAAATATCGGACGTAATGTGTGCATTACCGATATTCACGGCCGGAAACATACTGGCGTTATCACCCGTGTTACGAATAAGCATGTTTGGATTAGACCAAACGGCGGCAGACAAGGCGGAGGCTATAGCTGGGGTTGGGGCTGGGGCTGGGGCTGGGGCTGGGGTTACCCGCTGGCTCTTGGCTTAATTGGCGGATTTGCCCTCGGTGCTTTATTCTTCTAAAAAGTTAAGAGGAAGCTGCTCTCATAAAGCGGCTTCCTCTTATTTTTATCCAATCAATTCAATGAAGACGACCTTTAGATAGTCCCCTTCCTTATACTCAGGTATCGTTTTGAAATCAGTCGGGAGTGAGAATTCCTCGCGTATGCGGTAACGGCATTTCATATCCTTGCAGGCTTTATCAATGAATCCTTTGAACTTGTCCATATTAAACGCACTGCAGTTTGTTGAGGCGACAATCATGCCGTTTCTTTCTGTAATCGCAATGGTTTCTTTCAAGAGGTTCGTATAATCCTTCGCTGCACTGAAGGTGAATTTTTTCGATTTTGCAAAGCTTGGCGGGTCAAGAATCACCATATCAAATTTCAATTCTTTCCTTGCTGCATACTTAAAGTATTTAAATACATCCTCCACAATGATGTCCTGGCTCTCATAATCAATGCCATTGATGCTGAACTGCTCAATCGTCTTTGCATAGCTTCGGTTGGCAAGGTCCACACTCGTTGTCTTCTTGGCTCCCCCAAGAGCTGCAAACACAGAGAACGCCCCTGTATAGGAGAACATATTTAACACCGTTTTGCCTTTTGCATAGCGGTCACGAATTGTACGGCGCACATCACGCTGGTCAAGGAATACGCCAACCATGGCGCCATCATTTAAATCAACGGCAAAGTTCGCCCCGTTTTCCTTTACGATCAGCGGGAATTCTCCACGCACACCTGCAACGAAGTCATCATCCTCAATATATTTCCCCTTCGTATCAAAGCGTTTTTTCTCATAGATGCCCTTATATCCGCCTTCCCACTTCTGTAACGAGGCAATCACCATCTCTTTGAAGGTGTAAATTCCCTGGCTATACCAATGGATAACGAAGAAGCCATCATAATAATCGATGATCAGCCCGCCAATGCCGTCACCTTCCCCATTAAATACGCGAAAGGCTGTTGTTTTTTCACTCGTAAAGTAGGCTGAACGTGCGCGCAGGGCCTTTGTTATTTTCGCATCAAAAAATGACTGGTCAATGGCTTCACTGCGCTTACGTGTCAAAACCCAGCCAATTCCCTTATTTTGATTGCCATAATAACCTTTTCCAATGAACTGACCCTTCTCATCCACTAGATTCAGAATGCTTCCTTCGTCCCGAAGCTGTTCTGGGTTGGCCACTGCATTTTTATAAATTAACGGGAAACCGCCTTTCATTTTCTTACTGTCCCGCGCTTTAATCTCGCATGTTAATTCTTGCATATCTATCACAACTCTCTACATTCGTCTTTATTAACTACCCTATAGTATAACGAAAAACAGCAAAAGTTAAATCATAGACAAGAAAAAAGCAGATTCCAGGAGGAATCTGCTTAAATGATGAGCCCGACAATCAGTCCAGAAAGGATGCTGACAAGTGTTGCTCCGTATAGAAGTTTCAATCCAAAGCGGGCGACCGTATTTCCTTGACGTTCATTCAGCCCTTTAACCGCTCCGGCAATAATCCCAATAGATGAGAAGTTCGCAAATGAGACGAGGAAGACAGATAGAATACCTAGCGTCCGTTCACTGAACGTATCGGCAATATCCGTCAAGCTGACCATGGCGACAAACTCATTGGTCACAAGCTTCGTTGCCATGATTCCCCCGGCAGAAACCGCCTCGCTCCAAGGAATCCCCATGATAAAAGCAACAGGGGCAAAGATATAGCCAAGTAACTGCTGGAAGGTAACCCCGAAGATTTGATCGAATGTGCCATTAATAAAGGCAATCAAGGCGACAAATCCGATGAGCATCGCAGCAACGACGATGGCAACCTTAAAGCCATCCATCACATATTCCCCGATCATCTCGAAGAAGGTTTGTTTCTTGCCGACTTCCTCCACTGGAAGAATATCCTCAGCAGGGTCAACCTTGTATGGGTTGATAATGGAGGCAATGATAAATCCGCCAAAGAGGTTCAGCACAAGGGCTGTTACGACGTATTCAGGTTTGATCATCGTCATATATGAACCAACAATTGACATCGAAACGGTCGACATTGCTGAGGCACATAAAGTGTACAAACGATTTGGAGGCAGCTGGTCCAATTGCCTTTTTACCGTAATGAAAACCTCTGATTGACCAACCATGGCTGATGCAACCGCATTATACGACTCCAGCTGCCCCATTCCATTGACCTTGCTGAGCAGAAAACCAATTCCCCGCATGATGAATGGGAGAATCTTAAAATGCTGCAAAATACCAATCAAGACAGAAATGAAGACGATTGGCAGGAGCACTGTCAGGAAGAATGGCGCCTGTCCTTCATTGGCAATTCCTCCAAAAACAAAGACAATGCCTTCTTCTGCATATCGAAGAAGCTGTTCAAATACAATCGCAATGCCGCGAATAATGAAATAGCCAACCTTCGTATTGAGCAGCAATAGTGTCAACAGAACCTGCAGCACTATCATGATACCGATATATTTAAACTTAATGTCTTTTCGGTTATTACTAACGATATAAGCTAATCCTAGTACAATTAAAATCCCGATGATTGAGATGAGATATTTCATGTTTCCCTCCGCTAAGATGTTCTCCCAAAATTTTCCATCCTGTGGCCGTAAATAAGCCCCGTTTCCTTAGAAGAGACGGGGCCAAAAAATGAGGACCTGTCCATTTCTAGCTTCTGCCAAAATGAACCCATTTATTCCCCATTAATAATCAGAACTTGCTGTTTCCCCTTTAGCAATGGATACACCGGAGCTTGCCCCGATTCGCGTTGCTCCTGCTTTCACCATTGCTTGTGCATCTTCAAGACTGCGAACGCCCCCAGATGCTTTCACGCCGATTTCCGGTCCAACTGTTTTTCTCATAAGAGCGATATCTTCAACTGTCGCTCCTCCTGTTGAGAACCCAGTGGATGTCTTCACGAAATCTGTACCAGCTGATACAGCCAATTGGCATGCTTTCTCGATTTCTTCTTTTGTTAATAGGCATGTCTCGATAATGACCTTCACGAGTGCTTTACCCTTCGCTGCTTCAACGACTGCCTTAATGTCCGCCTCAACCTCGTTGTAACGGCCATCCTTCATAGCACCGATATTGATAACCATATCAACCTCATCCGCGCCATTTTCAATCGCATTCTTCGTTTCAAATGCCTTCACTTCGGGTGTGTTTGCCCCAAGAGGGAAGCCAATAACCGTACAAACTTTCACTTCTGGTGTATCAGCCAATAATTCGGCACATTTCTTCACCCATGTTGGATTAACGCAAACAGAGGCAAACTTGTACTCCTTTGCTTCCTCAACAATCTTCAACACTTGTTCTTCTCTCGCATCAGCCTTTAAAAGGGTGTGGTCAATTAAACTTGTTAACTTTTCAGCCATATCTTCCTGAACCTACTTTCCTAAAAATGAATTAGTGAATTTCTGTATAAATCAATGTCGGAGCTTCTGTTTTCTCTCCGCTGATTTCATAAGCTTCATAAATCATGCTCATGACGTTCTCAACATTCTCCCGGTTCGCATGAATGGTCACGAGGGACTCACCCTTGGCTACCTCATCTCCAACCTTCTTATTGAGGACAACTCCAACGGCCAAATCAATCTCTGATTCCTTCGTTGCTCTGCCCGCTCCAAGAAGCATAGCTGCTACGCCGATTTCCTCAGCAGCAATTTTGGCTACAAACCCTGCTTCCTTCGCCGGCACCTCAATTAGGTATTTCGCTTGAGGCAATTTGGATGGCTCGTCTACAACACTCGCATCCCCACCTTGTGAAGCAAGGAATGTCTTGAATACTTCAAGCGCACGGCCATTCTTCATGACTTCCTCCAGCTTTTGACGAGCTTCTTCAAGCGTGTCCGCCTTTCCTGCAAGGACAACCATATGGCTTCCAAGCGTTAAGCAAAGCTCATTCAAATCAGCCGGTCCATTACCAGAAAGGGTATCAATCGCTTCCTTGATCTCGAGTGCATTCCCGACAGCAAATCCAAGCGGCTGGCTCATATCTGAAATAATCGCTTTCGTATTACGGCCAACACCATTACCGATATCAACCATTGCTTTAGCCAATTCCTTCGCATCATCCAAGTTCTTCATGAATGCCCCGTCCCCTGTTTTCACATCAAGGACAATCGCATCTGCCCCAGCGGCAATCTTCTTACTCATAATCGAGCTCGCAATCAACGGAATGGAATCCACTGTAGCTGTCACATCACGCAGCGCATACAGCTTCTTATCTGCTGGTGTTAAATTACCACTTTGGCCAATCACGGCAATTTTATTCTTATTCACCAAATCAATGAACTCTTGATTCGAAATCTCCACGTGGAAACCTGGAACAGCCTCAAGCTTATCAATCGTACCGCCTGTATGACCAAGCCCGCGGCCGGACATCTTCGCAACCGGTACATCAAGCGCCGCCACAAGCGGAGCAAGAACAAGTGTCGTCGTATCGCCAACACCGCCAGTACTATGCTTGTCCACCTTAACTCCTTCAATCGCGGACAAATCAATCTGATCGCCTGACTCAACCATCAATTGCGTCAAAATCACGCGCTCCTCCTGTGTCATCCCTTGAAAATAAACAGCCATCGCAAAGGCTGACATTTGATAATCCGGAATACTTCCATCCGTAAATCCTTCAATCACAAATTGAAGCTCTTTCTGATCCAATTCATGCCCATTACGCTTCTTCTCAATAACATCAACCATTCTCATGATTTTTACACCCCATTTTATGAAGTTGCTGAAAAACATATAGTAATTGGTAGCACTTACAAAATTACTATACCACAAACAATGAACAATTGTAATAAATAGATGTGAACAAATGTAAAACTTAATGAATCTTCCATTTAAATTATTACTATTCCCAAAATAAGGGGAAGAAAACATGGGATTTGGGTGAGCTTCGTCATGCTTTCCCCACCCTTTTCCCACCTTTCACCCCCTTTGTATGAGCAAAGGGTGGGTGTCCTATGGGCTTTGGGTGGGTTTCGTCACGCTTCTCCCACTCTTTTCCCACCTTTCACCCCTTTTGCATGGGTTGAGGGTGGGCTTTCTTTGGGACTTGGGTGGGTTTCGTCATGCTTTCCTCACCCTTTTCCCACCTTTCACCCCCTTTGTATGAGCAAAGGGTGGGTGTCCTATGGGCATTGGGTGGGCTTCGTCACGCTTCTCCCACCCTTTTCCCACCTTTCACCCCCTTTGTATGAGCAAAGGGTGGGCTTTCTTTGGGTCTTGGGTGGGCTTCGTCACGCTTCTCCCACCCTTTTCCCACCTTTCACCCCCTTTGCATGGGTAAAGGGTGGGCTTTCTTTGGGACTTGGGTGGGCTTCGTCATGCTTTCCCCGCCCTTTTCCCACCTTTCACCCCCTTTGCATGGGCAAAGGGTGGGTGTCCTATGGGCATTGGGTGGGCTTCGTCACGCTTTCCCCATCTTTCTCCCACCTTTCACCCCCTTTGTATGAGCAAAGGGTGGGTGTCCTATGGGCATTGGGTGGGCTTCGTCACGCTTTCCCCACCCTTTTCCCACCTTTTATCCCCTTTGCATGGGTAAAGGGTGGGCTTTCTTTGGGTCTTGGGTGGGCTTCGTCACGCTTCTCCCACCCTTTTCCCACCTTTCACCCCCTTTGCATGGGTAAAGGGTGGGCTTTCTTTGGGACTTGGGTGGGTTTCGTCATGCTTTCCCCACCCTTTTCCCACCTTTCACCCCCTTTGTATGGGCAAAGGGTGGGTGTCCTATGGGCATTGGGTGGGCTTCGTCACGCTTTCCCCACACTTCCCCCTATTTTCCCCTGCCAACCAAAAAAGAAGCAGAGCCGCCGCCCCACTTCCTTTCATTCATTTATCTAATAGAAATCTAGCTGTGTATTGATCGGTGACAAGCACGTTTGCATATCCGCCTTTGAGGGCTGCGTGGATAGAGTCGATTTTGCGGGAGCCGCCGGCGACCAAGATTGAGTAGTCTTTTTCCTTCAGTTCATCGAGCCCAATTCCGAGTGTGCGTTCGTTGAGGCTTTTGCTGCAAATATGCCCGTCTTTATCGTAGAAGCGGGAGGAGATGTCTCCTACAGCGCTTGAGTAGAGCATGTTGGCATCCTCATCGGAGAAGTATCCGAGGTTGAAGAGCAGGGATTCGGGTTTGATTTGTCCACATGTGAATAAGGCGATATTTGCCTTTTTGCCCATATCGATGACCCGCTTGATGTGGCGGTCGGCCATGATGGCTTCTTTGACGACGACGTTGTCAACAATGGCCGGCAGCGGTAGGTAATGCGGGGAGGCGTTGAAGGCTTTGCCGAATAGGTACAGGATTTCTGAGACATAGGTGTTAGTTTCAGATAGGCTGATGCCCCCCTTCAGCTGGACGATTTGAACATTATTCACTTGTTTTTTCTTCAGCTCGACTGCGACATGGTAGATGGTCGTTCCCCATGTGACTCCGATGATGTCATCGTCCTGAACGATGGAATCAAGATATTCGGCTGCTTTTAAGCCAATTGTCGTTTTGATGATATGGTCTTCATATTGTCCGATGGAGGCGACGACAGCTTTTTTCAGGCCGTATTTTTGTTCGAGCTCTGCTTCGAGGTCTGTGACACGATCGGCTTTTTCGCAAATTTTTATTTGCACGATGCCTTCTCTTTTGGCTGTTTGAAGCATGCGTGAGACGGTCGGCCTTGAGACTCCTAGTTTTTTGGCGATTTCATTTTGTGTGCAGTCGAGCAGGTAATATAATTTTGCTGCTTCAATGACTTTATCGTTTTTATCCATTGGTCTATTTATCCCCTAGTTTCTTCAATTTCTTGGTGGTCAAAAGACGATTGTTTTATTGCCATGGACGATGATTCGGTCTTCAAGATGCCATTTCACTGCTCGTGCAAGCACGCTTCGTTCGATGGATGCTCCGATTTTTTTTAGCATGCGGACATCGTCCTGATGGTTCACCCGCATGATATCCTGCTCGATGATTGGCCCTTCATCCAGGTCATCCGTGACATAGTGAGAGGTAGCGCCAATGAGTTTGACTCCTCGGTCGAAGGCACGTTCATATGGCTTTGCCCCGACGAAGGCAGGCAGGAAGGAATGATGAATATTAATGATTTTGTTTTTCTGCCTTGCGACAAATTCCGGAGAGAGGATTTGCATATAGCGGGCAAGGACGATTGTATCTATGCTGTATTCAGTCAGAAGACGCAGCTGCTCCTCTTCTGCCTCCTTCTTCGTTTCCTTTGTAACAGGGATATGATAAAAGGGGATTTGCAGTGATTCAACGACCTCACGCGCATCCTCATGATTGCTGATGACAAGCGGAATCTCTGCCATCAGATCCCCTGACTGCCATTCCCATAATAATTCCCGCAGACAGTGGAGTTCCTTTGAAACGAAGATAGCTGCTCGTTTTAGCTTGTAGGCAAAAACAACATCCCACTTCATTCCAAATTGTTCGGCTACATTTGTGAATCCTGTTTTGAACAAGGCTTCCTTTTTATCCAGCTCTGGAGCCTCAAATTCTACCCTCATGAAGAATGTCCCGTTATGCCTGTCAGTCGAATATTGATTGGAGGCTAATATATTGGCCCCTTGCTTATAGAGAAAATCCGATACAGCTGCGACGATCCCAGGCTGGTCCGGACAGCTGATTAAAAGCCTGGCTTTATCCTTTTGGCTTTCTTGATACAGCCGTACTTGCCGTTCTTTTATAGACTCCATTCAATCCTCCGCCTCTCATCCCTCTTTTTGTATTAATAGTGTATCACTTAAACGGGGGTTTAATGAAGGCTTGAGTTCCATGGAAGACATGCTGACAAAGGGTTTGACCAGGCTGAATGCCTTGGTGTTATCCTTTTTGTAATACTTATTTTTCTACATATGTTTGTAACTGGATGGCATATGGGTATTTATTTTGTTAAGAATAGTCGTTTATATCGGATTAGTCATGAGGGGCGTTGGTTTTTAACTAGACAAAGTTGATTCGGACTAAGTGCAGCATGAGGTTTTCAGCGAAAAATCACTATTTCTGTTATCAACAGCCGCTTAGAAAGAGATAAGGGGTGGATGCAATGAGTCAAAATCATACGATGATGCAATTTTTCGAGTGGCATATTCTACCCGATGGAACCCATTGGAAACGACTGAAGGAGCTTGCGTCTGAGCTTAAGGACAAAGGCATCGATTCCGTTTGGATTCCACCGCCAACAAAGGCACAAACACCTGAAGATACGGGTTACGGCATTTATGATTTATATGATTTAGGTGAATTTGACCAAAACGGCTCCATCCGGACGAAATATGGAACAAAGGATGAGCTGATTGAAGCTATTGAGGCATGCAAGGAGAATGATATTTGTGTATATGCGGATGTGGTGATGAATCATAAGGCCGGTGCTGATGAAACAGAGAGATTCAAGGTTATTGAAGTCGATCAGAATAATCGAATGAAGGAAATATCCGGTCCTTTTGACATTGACGGCTGGACGAAATTTACGTTCCCCGGCAGAGGAGATACATATTCTTCCTTCAAATGGAATGTCGAGCATTTCAATGGAACCGATTATGATGAAGGGACCGTCCGGACAGGGATTTTCAAAATTCTGGGCGACCATAAAGGATGGAATGATAATGTCGATCTCGAATTCGGCAATTATGATTACCTTATGTTTGCCAATATTGATTATAACCATCCTGTCGTGAGGGAGGAAATGATTAAATGGGGCAAATGGCTGACTGAGACCTTGCAATGTGACGGATACCGATTGGATGCTGTTAAGCATATTGATTACACGTTTATTCGAGACTTTGCCCTTGAGATGCATCAAACTCATGGCGATCATTTCTATATGTTTGGCGAGTATTGGAATCCCGATTTGAAGGCTTGCCAGGAATATTTGCAGAAGGTTGAATTTACCGTTGATTTAATTGATGTCCCTCTCCACTTCAAGCTTCATCATGCCTCACAAGCCGGTCGTGATTTTGACTTACGAACCATCTTTGATGATACCCTCGTCCAAGCGAACCCGCTAAATGCCGTCACCTTTGTTGATAACCATGATTCCCAGCCTGGTGAATCGCTCGAGTCCTGGATTCAGGATTGGTTCAAGCAATCCGCTTATGCTTTGATTCTCTTGCGTCATGATGGCTATCCATGTGTCTTCTATGGCGATTATTACGGTGTCGGCGGTGAAGAACCGGTCGGACGCAAAAGCAAATTGATCGACCCTCTTCTTTATGCTAGGGTTCATAAAGCCTACGGAGAGCAGGTTGATTACTTTGATCATCCAAATACCATCGGATGGGTACGGATGGGCACAAGCGAGCACGAGCGTTCAGGCTGTGCCGTTGTTATCTCCAATGGTGATAATGGCGAAAAGCGCATGTTCGTCGGTGAGGAGCGCGCCGGCGAAATGTGGGTGGATTATACAGAGAACCGAGGCGATACCGTTGAAATAGGCGATGACGGCTGGGCTGTCTTCCCTGTTAACGGGGGAAGCGTATCAGTCTGGATTCTTCCTGACTAGGAAGGGATAAGCGCGAATTTACCGCACTAAATTATAGGATAGAATAGCCGGCTTGGATGTTTGCGGGTCAGTTACGATATTTGTTTCTATATCGAATACTTCTCGCAGCACTTCTCGGCTGATTACTTTCTCTGCAGTTCCTTGGCAGATGAGCTGTCCCTTCTTCACAGCAATCAATTCATCCGCAAAACGGCTTGCATGATTCAAGTCATGAATGACCATGACAATCGTGCGGCCGTCTTTTTGGTTCAGTTTCCCGAGAAGCTCTAGTACCTCTAATTGGTGAGCCATATCAAGATAGGTTGTCGGTTCATCTAGCAGGAGGATATCCGTCTCTTGGGCAATGGCCATGGCAATCCATGCTCTTTGGCGCTGCCCTCCTGACAGGGAATCGACTGGGGTATCCTTAAATGCCGACAGTCCTGTTTCTTCTATCGCCCATTCCACCATTTCAAGATCATGAGCCGTAAAGCGGGAGAAGCCGGACTGATAAGGAGTCCTTCCATAAGAAACAAGATCCTGAACGGTTAAATCCTCCGGTGCATGCGGGGATTGCGGGAGGATAGCCAATTGCCGGGCCAGCCCTTTCGTGGACATACGGTGAATATCCTGCCCGTCTAAATAAACTCCCCCGCCGCTTGCCTTATGAAGGCGTGCCATCGTTTTGAGAATGGTCGACTTCCCACAGCCATTCGGTCCGATAATGGCCGTGATTTCTCCCTTTTTTATTTCCATATTTAGTTTAGGAACGATGATTTTCCCTTCATATCCGATTGTCAGATCACGTGCAAACAGGCTCATTTCCCCGTCACCCTTCTTTCCTTCTTTATTTCGTTTTAAGCAATAAATAGATAAAATAAGGAGCGCTCAAGATTGACACGATTATTCCAGCCGGTATATCAACCACTAGCAGATTCTTGCCAAGCATATCTGCCAGTATCAAGATGAGCGAACCAATCATCGCTGCAGTCGGCAAAAGATATTGATGCTTCGGTCCAACTAGCTTGCGCGCAATATGGGGTGAAATTAAGCCTAAAAAGGCAATCCCCCCACCTGCTGCTACTCCCAGCCCTGCGAGCGCTACGGCAAGCACAATCAATGTCAGCCTCTCTCTTTCCGTGCGGATGCCAAGACCTGTTGAGACAAGCGGCCCCAGGTTCAGAACATTTAATACATGTGATTTATAGAGAATGACTGGGATGAGCAAAAGGAACCACGGTGCAAGCGTCCATACGTATTTCCATTGAGTCGCCCACAGATCCCCTGACAGCCATGTTAAAGCCTTCATGAAATCATGCGGGTTCAGCCTTAGCTGCAAGGCCGTCAAGATAGCCGTTATGCCTGCATTGATGCCAATGCCTGTAAGGAGAAGGCGAATCGTATGCAGGCCTTGCTTCCATGAAAGAAAAAGTATCAAGACTGCCGTCAGCATAGCACCTAAAAAAGCAAAGAACGGCATTGCGAATGTACTTAAAAGACTCATATTGCTGAGGGAGCCTTGAAATAGCGTAATATAAAGCACAACCATTAATCCTGCTCCGGCATTGATGCCGAGAATCCCCGGCTCAGCCAATTCATTGCGTGTCACTGTCTGCAGCACCGCTCCTGATAAGGCCATGCCTGTTCCAACCATCAGGGCAAGAATGATAGCCGGAAGTCTGATTTCAAGCAGAATCAATTCCTGCTTTGGTGTCCCTTGTCCAATAATCGTTTGCCAAACCTCAATTGGCGAGATTGAAACTGTGCCGACATTAAAGCTGATGAGACAAGCAGCGATAATCAGGAAACTAAGCAAGGTCCATATGAGCCGAACTTTTCTTTGCTGACTCATGAAAACAGCCTCCTTCCATTCTGCCTGACCATATATAGAAAGAACGGTACGCCGATGACAGCCGTCAAAACGCCGATAGGTGTTTCATATGGTGCGTTAATCGTACGCGATATCGCATCTGCACCAACCAATAGGGTGCTTCCTAAGAGAGCAGCCACAGGCAGTAATTTGCCGTACTTGCCCCCTATCGCCATTCGCGTAATATGCGGGATAACCAAGCCGACAAAACCAACCGTACCTGAGACAGCAACTGCACTGCCAGTGAGCATCAAAACGGCTATCACGCCCATTGTCCGCACAAGACCAATATGGACGCCAAGGCTCTTTGTGATTTCCTCTCCGAGTGATAATAGGGTCAAAGCCCTGGAAATAGAGAAGGCAATGAACAATCCCACAGTCCCCATGATGAGCAATAGCTTCACATCGGTCCAGCTGCTTGTCGAAAGATCACCTGCATACCAGAAGCTAATATTTTTGGAGACATCAAAATAAAGCGCAATGCTTGTCGTTAAGGAGCTTAGGAACATTCCTGTCGCCATACCGGCAAGCGCCAGCTTTACCGGGGTAATGCCGCCCTTAGCCAGAATAGACAGGGAGAAGACAAACAATACAGCAAGTCCTGCACCAGCCATTGAAGCAAACATCGTCTCCAGCTTCGATAATCCTGGGAAAATGGTCAATACTAACACTAAAGCGAAGGCAGCCCCATTGGAAACGCCTAATAGGGAAGGCTCTGCCAGTACATTTCGTGTCAAAGCCTGCATCACTGCACCAGATACGGCTAAAAAAGCGCCGACAAGGGCTGCAGCAATTGCTCTTGGCAGGCGGATATCCCAGATGATGTCATGCGTTATATTATTTTGTGCGCGATGGAAAAGAGCCTCCCAGATAGTTGAAAGCCCATATAGTTTCGTGCCTATCATGAGTGAGACCATTAAAACAACAGCCAACAGAATGACCGCCAGCACTGTAACCAAGCTCATTCTCTTGATGCCCCTGCCTTTTTCTTTATTGTAACCCTGCATCGGCAACCAAATCCTTTACCTGAATTAAACGATTTTATCTATTTGGAAGTTAAATTCCATTGACTTTGTAAATGAGAATAATTATCATTCAGTATAACCAGTATATTTTACAATTTAAAGGAGGATTAATCAATGGTAATAAGTAAGAAATCATGGTTTACAATGATATGCCTTGCCTGCCTGATGCTTGTTCTTGGGGCATGCAGTTCAAATAACAGCTCGGAGGAGAGCAGCTCTGAGAAAAAGGTGACAGATGCTGTCGGAGAAATGACATTTCCAGCAAATCCAAAGAAAATTCTTGCTCCTAATATGGAGGATTATCTTGTGACACTTGGCCTTACTCCTGCAGCTCAATGGTCAATCGGTACCTCTGTTCATACATACCTGCAAGATAAGCTTGCTGATGTTCCATTGATTTCATGGGATATGCCAATTGAGGATGTTATTGAAGCGGAACCGGACCTAATCATGTTCGAGTCCGAAGCTGCCATCCAAGAAGGCATGTATGAGGAATATACTAAGGTTGCCCCAACCTATGTATTTAAATCTGAGGATACAGAGGACTGGAGAACACAATTAACGGTTATGGGTGAGCTTTTCGGCAAGAAAGATACTGCTGAGAAGGCAATTGAGGATTATGAGCAAAAAGCAGAGGACGCAAAAGCTCAAGTAAAAGAGGCCATCGGGGATGAATCAGCGGCAATCATTTGGGTGACAGGCGGGCAATTCTTCGTGTTTGAAGGAGATCGTTATGCCTCTAATGTACTCTATAAGGACCTTGGCATTAAAATGCCTACCTATATTAGTGATTTAGGCGAAAGTCAGGATGTTTGGCAAGCCATTTCTCTTGAGGCATTGGCTGATTTAGATGCTGACCATTTATTTATTGCAGCAGCAGCTAATGAGGAAGGAATTGAAACATTGGAGAACAGTTCAGTATATAAATCCATTCCTGCTGTAGAGAAGGATCAAGTGTATTTCTTCGAGGATTCCAGCAACTGGACGACAAATGCAAAAATCGCAAATGATGTGACGATCGATTTAGTGTTAGAGTCTATTAAGAAATAATCATAAAAATTTAGGCTGTCCCTTTGGGGGCAGCCCTTTTTAAATTTACCAAGTTCACTGCTTGAGCTGGTTCATTCGTATAAGGATTCGCGGCGGTCCTTGTAGACTGGGATGAGCTCCCTCACTCTTCTGACTTCGTCAAGGTCGACCTCCGCATAGCCTATTCCTTCTTCCTCGCCTCCGTTTAAGATGACCTCTCCCCAAGGGGCAATAACCATGGAATGGCCGTTGAAGATATTCTTTGGGTCTGCTCCGACACGATTGACAGCAACAACATACATTTGGTTTTCAATTGCACGGGCTTTAAGTAAAATCTCCCAATGGTCGATACGGGGCTTCGGCCATTCAGCTGGGACAAAGAGGATATTGGCCCCGCCGAGCGCATGCTTGCGAATCCATTCCGGGAAGCGGATATCATAGCAGATCACACCGCCGCATAGCATACCATCGATTGGAAAGAAATTTGATCTCTGTCCAGCCTCCAAATAGTGATGCTCATCCATCAGAGTGAATAGATGGGCTTTATCATACTCTCCCACTTGATTTCCTTGGCGGTCAAAAATGAACATGGAATTATAGTAGCTTTCTTTCCTTTTTACCGAGACCGATCCGCCGATGATGTTTACCTGATATTTTGCAGCAAGCGCTGATAGAAGCTCCTTTGTATTCTGTCCGTCCTGGTCAGCAATCTGTGCCAGCTCATCAAGCTGATAGCCGGTATTCCACATTTCTGGAAGGACAATGACATCAGCTCCATTCTCAGCAGCTTCCTCCATCATCCTTTTCGCCTTCTCTCGGTTGGCGTCCGGTTCTCCATACTTAATATCCATTTGCAAACAAGCGATTTTCATCAGCCGCCCACCCCCTGATCTTTGTTATATCAAGGGTATCGGACTTTGATGCGCGCCGCAAGCAATTAAAAAAAGGAGCAGGCGATCCATTCGCTTGCTCCCATTCCTGCTTATTTCACAGCAGGCTCATCTTCTTTATATCCGTTCGGGTTTTTCTTTTGCCAGTTCCAAGAATCACGGCACATATCTTCAAGATTTAAATCTGCTGTCCAGCCAAGCAATTGGGCTGCCTTGTCAGCATTGGCGTAGCATACCGCAATATCCCCCGGTCTTCTATCCACTATTTCATAAGGAATTTGCTGTCCGCTCGCTTTCTCAAAGGCATGGACAATATCGAGCACACTGTAGCCTGTTCCTGTCCCAAGGTTGAACGCTTCAACACCTGTTTTGTCATTAATATACTCAAGTGCCTTCAAATGGCCCTTTACAAGGTCTACAACGTGGATGTAATCACGTACGCCTGTACCATCATGGGTATCATAATCATTTCCGAAGACTGAAAGCTTTTCGCGCTTCCCGATGGCTACCTGCGTGATATATGGCATCAAGTTATTCGGAATGCCATTCGGATTCTCACCGATTCGACCTGTTTCATGAGCACCGATTGGGTTGAAATAACGAAGTAAGGCAATGCTCCATTCTGCGTCAGAAACATACACATCGCGTAGAATCTCTTCAATCATCAGCTTTGTTCGTCCATATGGATTTGTCGCTGACAATGGGAATGACTCATCAATCGGCACACGGTCCGGCATACCATATACAGTTGCGGAAGAGCTGAAGACAAGCTTCTTCACACCGTGGCTAGCCATGATACGGCATAGATTCAATGTACCTGTAATGTTATTCTCATAATATTTCAGCGGAATGGCTACAGACTCCCCAACAGCCTTAAGCCCTGCAAAATGGATAACCGAATCAATTGGATATTGTTCGAACAATTCGTTCACTGCTTCATAATCGAGAAGGTCGACCTGATGGAATGGGAAGTCCTTTCCGGTTAATTCCTTTACTCGATCAATCGCTTCTCTTTGACTGTTTGAAAGATTGTCCAAGACAACAATCTCGTAGCCTGCATTCAAAAATTCAACTGCTGCATGGCTGCCGATGTATCCGGCTCCGCCTGTAATCAAAATAGTCATTCCGTTCCCTCTTTTCCTATCAAACTATATACTCAATAATATCTGAAACTTCGTGTTATGGAAAGATAAGAACAATGGGGTTGAAAGCACTCTTGATCTATTTCTTTGCCAAATGTAAGACTTAAACGGAAATAATGTGAGCAAAAAGTGAATCATCTGTCTTCCCTTATACGTATGATTAGAGTAAGTAAATTAACAAAGGAGTGTATTATGGGGTATTTAATCCTTTATTCATTGATTGTCGGAATTATTTCAGCTTTTGTCCTGCTGCCAGTTACCAGTAATGAGAGGCTTCACATTCGCCTAACAGGCAGATTGCGAGTACAGGCTTTTGGCGGACTCGCCATCCTCTGTTTGATCGGATTTTTTCTATATTACTACATAACGAATCAAGACTTAAATGTGACATCTCTCTGGCTCCCAGCCCTGATTTTCACAGCTGTTGGTGTTTTGCTGTCAAGCGGGCTTGAGCAAAAAATCAAGGGCATTCTATTTCTCATCAGTTTATTAGCGAGTGCCTATCTCCTATCCGCCTTTATGTTCAATGCAAATGAGAAATATGACATTTCCAAGATGGAGACGAAAACGGAGATCAAGACATTTGACGAGAAGGAGACACCTGCGAGCGTCCCTCCTGATTTCGCCCGCAACAAAATGAAGAAGGCCTTTGGCCAGGTACCAAACACAAGCTATTACGAGCTTGGTAATCTGCAAATCCAAAAGGTGAATGGAGAGTATGTGTATATCGCTCCCGTTGAATTCTCAGGCTTCTTTAAATGGTTCAAAGGCAAGGAAACACCGGGTTACTTTATGCTGAGCGCAACAGATTCCACCGCTAACCCGACCTTCGTTAAGTCGGAAATGGCCTACACCCCTTCTTCTTATTTCAACAAGGAAACAGAGCGCTGGTTTAGGCTTCAATATCCGACCTACATCTTCTACGGGGATGTTCAGCTTGAAATAGATGATAATGGCAATCCATTCTATGTTCAGTCCTATGGCGACTTTATTTCTGCCCGCAATGGCTTCTCCGTTAAAGGTGTCGCTGTGATGGATGCTAAAACAGGCAAAACAAAAGCCTATTCGCTAGAGAAGGCCCCTGAATTCATTGATGGTGCTGTAGCACCGGAGGCCGTCAGTCTTCAGAACAGCTACTTCGGTAATTATGTACACGGCTTCTGGAATAGCTATTTTGGGAAATCTGACGTTAAGCTCCCTTCCGATGAAGGAACAGAGGCAAATGTCAGTCCGATTTTCGATGAGAATGGCGTGATGTACTATTTCACCGATTTCACGAGTCCGAAAGAAGGAGTCGACTCCATGCTCGGATATGCATTGACAAACGCTCGGACTGGTGAGGCAACGTATTATACCGGCAGTCTAGAGGAATCCTATATGGATTCAGAGGGAGCACTCCAAATCATCGAGAAGGCCTTCATCGAGAAGAAATGGAAGGGCCAAATGCCAATCCTCTATAATTTCTACGGCGAGGCCAGCTGGCTGACAGCTGTACTCGATTCAAATGGATATCTGCAGAATTACCATATTGTATCTGCTGCCAATCCTGAGATTACTGCCTATGCTTCATCACCAGCAGAAGCCTTGAAATTATATAAGACCGCTCTCCAAAAAGGCGGCGGAACCGTATCAGGTTCCTCTTCCTCAGAGGAAAAACAGGTGAGTGGAAAGGTTTTGCGGGTTTACAAAGAGAAATCAGGGGAAAATACTATTGTATCCTTCTTGCTTGATAACCGCCAAAGCTATACGATGTCATCTGAAAAGGAACCGCTCATTATTTATCTGCTGGAGGGAGATGAGGTATCCATCACCTATATGGATACAGGAGAAACGTTTTTACCGGTAAATACCATTGAAATTGATAACCTGAAATAATATAAATGAATGTAAGAGATCAGGCCATCATTTTCCTGGTCTCTTCTTGTTAACTTATTAGAGACATTCTTTTCTATTTAAATTATTTCAGAATTTTTTAAAAACAGTTACATATTCACTCTTTCCACCTATCATAAAATCCCTTTCACTTGTGCAATCTAAGCATGGCAAATGTACTTTTATCAGCTTCTTACAGCAGTTTGATACCAAAGAATATATCCAGATCCCTATATTTCTATAATTTGGCATGGAAAGAAATTCATTGCAAAAGAATAGAAATTTTTTATATACTCATAAAGACATGCATTTTTTGCTCTTTTCCTCAATCACTTTTTCTATTCGAGAATGTGTCTATATAGAGAGGGTTTCTTAACGAATTTTTAAAGGAGGCTCCAACATGAAGAAATTTTCCAAGTTAATGTTATCGTTAGCGATAGCGGTTATCTCGGTTGCTTCATTTGTATTCCCAAACCTCACAAGTGCGGAGGGAAAAACATATACAATCGCAACAGATATCACGTTTGCTCCTTTTGAATTCCAAGATACAAATGGCGAATTCGTCGGTATAGATATCGATTTGCTGAATGCAATCGCGGAAGATCAAGGATTTAATGTGGAAATTAAGCCGCTCGGTTTCAATGCAGCGGTACAAGCTCTTGAATCAAAACAAGTGGACGGCGTAATTGCCGGCATGAGCATCACTGATGAACGTAAACGTAAATTTGATTTCTCTGATCCCTATTTCGAATCTGGCGTCGTTATGGCTGTCGCTGAAGGAAATGAGGACATAACTTCTTATGAAGATCTAAACGGCAAGAAAGTAGCAGTTAAGACTGGTACAGAAGGTGCAAGCTTTGCTCAAAGCATCCAGGATGAGTACGGCTTCAAAATTGTCACATTCGATGATTCTGCCAATATGTATGATGATGTTAAAACTGGCAACTCTCAAGCCGTCTTTGATGATTATCCGGTCCTTGCTTACGGGGTAGCTCAAGGCAATGGTCTTCAGATTGTCACTGAAAAAGAGGTTGGCGGCTCTTATGGATTTGCTGTCGCTAAAGGTGAGAACACTGAGCTTCTTGAAAAGTTCAATGATGGTCTCGCTAACCTTGAAGAATCTGGTGAATACCAAGATATTCTTGATAAATATTTAGAAGCGAAGAAAAGCTCTGATACAGAAAATGGCTTCTTCGGCTTGTTGAAGGAAAGCTTCCCAAGTCTCATGAAGGGCTTAAAAATGACGTTGATCTTAACGGTCGTTTCGCTTATTATCGCCTCTATTTTGGGTGTATTATTCGGTCTATGCCGTGTGGCGCACAACTCTGTGCTTCGCGCAATCGGGACCATTTACGTAGATATATTCCGCGGTACGCCGTTGATTGTCCAAGCATTCTTCATCTACTTTGGATTGCCGGCTGCACTTGACTTCCGTATTTCGGCTGTAACAGCAGGTATTATCACCTTAAGCTTAAATGCTGGTGCCTATATGGCTGAGATTGTCCGCGGAGGGATTGAATCTGTTGATAAAGGACAGATGGAAGCGGCTCGAAGCCTTGGACTTCCATACAAAACGGCTATGGCGAAGGTTATCCTTCCACAGGCCATCCGTTTAATGATTCCATCGATCATTAACCAATTCATTATTACCCTAAAGGATACATCCATCCTTTCAATTATCGGCATCAATGAGCTGACGCAAAGCGGTAAGATTATCATCGCCCGTAACCTGGAATCCTTCCAAATGTGGCTCATCGTCGGTGTTATGTACTTTATCATCATCATGATTTTGACAAAAGTATCGAACCGTATGGAAAGGAAGATCCAAAATGGGAAAGCTTAAAGTAAGAGGATTAAAGAAATCATACGGACAGCTTGAGGTACTAAAGGATATCAGCCTTGAAGTCAAAGAAGGCGAAGTCATCTGCTTAATTGGTCCATCTGGTTCTGGTAAAAGTACCCTGCTCCGCTGCTTAAACTTACTTGAAGATGTCAACCAAGGTGAGGTTGAAGTCGATGATGTGATCATCACAGATAAAAAAACGGACATCAACAAAGTCCGCGAAAATATCGGGATGGTCTTCCAGCATTTCAATCTCTTCCCTCATATGACGGTGCTTGAGAATATTACGCTGGCACCGGTTCAATTGAAAAAGGCAACAAAAGAGGAAGCTGAGAAGCAAGCCCATAAACTGCTTGCTCAAGTTGGACTTGAAGATAAAGCAAATGCCAAGCCGGCACAATTATCCGGCGGTCAAAAGCAGCGTGTTGCGATTGCACGCGCTCTAGCAATGAACCCAGATATCATGCTCTTTGATGAACCGACAAGTGCCCTTGACCCAGAGATGGTCGGCGAGGTATTGAATGTTATCAAGCAATTGGCTAACGAGGGTATGACAATGGTCATCGTAACCCATGAAATGGGCTTTGCGCGTGAGGTTGCCGATCAAGTCATCTTCATGGACGGCGGCTATGTTGTTGAGAAGGGAACACCAACAGAGATCTTCTCCAACCCGCAGCATGAACGTACGCAGGATTTCTTGAACAAAGTATTATAAGAATAAAGACCAATGCTGTCACAAGAGTGGCAGCATTTTTTTCGCCTCTATCCATTGGTAAATAATAACTCCATAGACCTTTATGGGACGATGTTCGGATTGTGATATGATAGTGTCATGTTATTTTTGTACGAGGAGTGTGTATAGCAGTGGAATTTATCGAAATTATCAAGTATGTCCTCCTAGGATTGCTTCAAGGGATTACCGAACCAATCCCTGTATCCTCCAGCGGACATTTGGTTATCTTCCAGCACTTTTTCAACATGGAGATACCTGGGCTCAGCTTCGAGCTATTCGTGAACTTCGCATCCTTAATCGCAGTTGTGATTATTTATCGACATGATTTAGCCAGAATTATTAAAAACGGATTCGAATTCCTCTTCTCATCTGAGAAAACCGATGAAATGAAGAAGGATTTCTATTTCATTCTTTACCTCATTATCGGCACCATTCCAGCGGCCGTCATTGGGATGCTGTTTGAGGACCAAATCGCCTCTATCTTTAAAGGCGTACGTGTTATCGGGTTCACCCTTATCATTACTGGTATTGCCTTATGGCTCATTCGAAATCTTAAAGGCCGGAAAACAGAAGGTGAGCTCAGCTTTAAGGATGCCATCATTGTCGGCTGCGCGCAGGCTGTTGCCTTGATTCCTGGAATCAGCCGCTCCGGTGCAACCGTTGTTGCCTCTATGGCAATGGGAATGAATCGTGAGACTGCCTTAAAGTTCTCCTTCTTCCTTTACATTCCCATCAGTCTAGGCGGAATGATCCTATCCGTTTCCGACTTAGTAACGGATCCAACCATTAATCAACTGATGGTACCGTACCTATTTGCGTTCGTTACTTCCTTAGTTGCCTCTTACTTCTCTTTGAAATGGTTTATGAACATCATGCAAAAAGGGAAGCTTGGCTATTTCTCCATATACTGCTTTATCGTCGGTACATTAGTCATTATTTTCGCTTAAGGCATCGCTGTAAAACGTATCACAATCCCTCTGTAAGATCTTTGATAGATCCTGAAGAGGGATTTTTTATGTTTATATGGCTGCGCTTCCCCTGACCTCAATCCCTTTACACTCCCCTGTCCCATTTGCTAAAGTATAATAGTTACCAAAGGTAACCAAATGGCGTGGAGGTACATACAATGAAGGGATTTCAGGAATTCTTCTATCAATTTATGCTTGTTTATCGACCGTTTGAAAATCAGCTGAACGCTATCCTCAGCAAACATCAGATACAGCGTGCCCAGTGGACGGTTCTCTTTTATCTGGCGAAGTATGAATCCGTTACGCTCGTGGAGCTGTCTCATTACCTTGGTGTTGAGAAACCAACGACGACCCGCACGGTCCACCGCCTGCAGGAGCAGGGCTATGTCGAGCAGATTGCCAGCACGGATAAACGAGAGAAGCGAATGCAGCTCACCAGGAGCGGCAAGAGCGTTTATCAGGATATTCGCATTGTTGTCGATCAATTTGAACAAGAGATTTTACAGGGGATTAAAGAGGAGAAACTCACGGACGCGATTCATGTTCTTAAGCAGATTCGCACCAATTTATTAAAGGGGGAATAAACATGGCCGAGCTAAAGGACAGATTATGGACAAAAAACTTTGTTCTTATTTCGTTCATTAACTTCCTGCTCACACTTGTCTTTTACTTACTTGTTGTTACTATTGCCATGTATGCCGCCGATACGTATCATGCAACCGCAAGCCAAGCCGGGCTTGTTACCGGAACATTTATCATCGGAACATTGATCAGTCGTCTGTTTATGGGCCGGCTCATCAGCCAGTTTGGCCGCAAACGAACCTTATGGGTGGGAGCGCTGTTATTTACGCTGACCACTCTTCTTTACTTTTTCGAGTTCGGCATCGCTTTCCTGCTGTTCACTCGTTTCGTGCACGGACTTGCACTTGGAATGGCCAGCACCGCATCCGGTACGATTATTGCCCAAATCATTCCGGCCTCCAGAAAAGGAGAAGGAATCGGTTATTATAGCATGAGCGCAACACTTGCCACCGCCTGCGGACCGTTCATCGGTCTGTTGATGAGCCAGCACACAACATTCGCCAATATCTTTCTTTTCTGCCTGGTACTCGGCGCCATCTCGCTGACGCTCTCTCTCTTTGCGCATATTCCGCCGCTTGAGACTGAAGCATTGACACCACAGACAAAAGAGATCAAGCTTTCAGACTATCTGGAGCCAAAGGCGCTCCCGATTGCCTTCATCACGCTCGGCATTGCCTTTAGCTATTCAAGTGTCCTTTCTTTCCTGAATTCCTATGCAGCTGAGAGAAACCTAACGGAGGCCGCCAGCTTTTTCTTTGTCATCTATGCTGTCTCCATTCTATTGTCACGTCCATTCACCGGACGGTTGATGGACATAAAGGGACCAAACGTGATTATGTATCCAGGCTTCATCCTGCTTGCAATAAGGATGCTGCTGCTCGGTACGGCGTCCAATGCCCTTACGCTGCTATTATCTGGTGTGTTAATTGGTCTTGGCTTTGGAAATATGCAATCCTGCACACAGGCGATTGCCATCAAGCTGACACCGCCTCATCGTATGGGACTCGCTACTTCAACCTTCTATATCTTTTTAGACGGCGGTCTTGGCTTTGGACCATCACTGCTTGGACTCATTGTACCTTTCACCGGATTCAGTCATTTATTTATTTACTTAGGGGTTTGCTCCTTATTCCTCATCTTCCTATACAATCGGCTGCACGGCAGGAAGGAACGAGAAATCCGGTCGCAAGAGCAATCCACTATTTCAATTTGAGATTAATTCGGCCCGCCGGCTTCAAGAGCATAAATGCCCTCAATCATGCACAATCTATCATTAACACTTTTATTAGAGGAGGAATTCATCATGAAAATAGCTATGGCGAGTGATCATGCTGGATATGAACTGAAACAAGAGATTAAAGAAATTCTAGAAGGACAGGGGTATGAGATCGTCGATTTTGGCGCACACAGCACAGAAGCAGCTGACCTGCCAGACTCCATCTACCCTGCTTCTATTGCCATTGCACGCGGGGAAGCAGAGCGCGGCATTTTCATCGATGGCGTCGGCTATGGCAGTGCGATGATTGCGAATAAAATCTACGGCCTGAACGCCGTTGTCTGCCAGGATCCATTCTGTGCCAGACTGGCTCGCGAGCACACAAACAGCAATGTGCTCTGTTTAGGCGGTAAAATCATCGGCTCAGCGATTGCCCACGAGATTGTCGATGTATGGATGAAGACTGACTTTATGGGAGATGTGGAAAAGTACGTCCGCCGTGTTAAGAAGGTCGATGAGATATCAGAGAAGCATCTGAGAAAGCTTTCTGAAATTGAATCATAACCCTTTTACATAAGGGGCTGGTACAAAACGAAATAAATGATTGTCATTTATTCTTCCTATTCAATAGCAGGAAGAAATACACGTTTGTTCCATTCCGCGAGATGCACTCGCTTTCTGTGGGGAGGAAGGCTTGAGCCTCCTCGGCGCTTACGCTTGTGGGGGTCTCAGACTTTTCCTCTCTTCCCAGCGGAGTCGATTGCATTTCGTTCCACTCCACCCCCTCACTAATAATAGAAAGCCACAATCATCAACTAATGCATGTACGACAACAAATAAAGACCCGAATAATTAAACTGTAGATTCATTCATTTATCGTATCATTCGGTTGCCTTTTGTTAGCCCCCTCTCAACCCTACACAAAAGCCAAGCCTCCCTTCAAAGGGAGATTCAGACCCCTCCGAGGGAGATTTCGGAGCCCTCCGAGGAGGATACGGCTCAATCAAGCATTGCAACTACCTTCATCAACTCTCTTCAATCATTTTCTAGGTCTTCTGCTAATCCCTATTAATTCTGATCATCAGGTCTAATGACACTATTTTGCCATCACTTTCATGATAAAAAAGAATTATATAGTGTAAATTTTTACTGGGTATTTATGGCTATTATTGCCATAAAAACTATTAAATCCCTGCAAATCTGCTATATTGATTGATGGGAGTATGAACACTCCCTAATCAATAGGCTTAATTTAGGAGGAATGAATAGTTTGCGAAGATTATCATTAGCACAACTTGTTACTGTCTTCATGTTTGCCATTCTTTTATTCACCACCCCTTTCCAAACGTTACATGCAGGGGCCTCAAAAAAGGATAAAGGCAAGGGTCAATCCGAGGTTACCCTTCGTATTATGGAAACAACCGATATCCATATGAATCTGCTAAGCTATGATTATTACAAAAACAGCGAATCCCCTAATGTTGGACTCGCCAAAACAGCTACACTCATCAAGCAAGCACGTAAAGAAGTGAAAAACAGCGTCCTTGTGGACAATGGCGACCTTATTCAAGGGAACCCATTTGCTACATACAAAGCGAAAATCGATCCTCTTGGCAAAAAAGAAGTTCATCCAGCCATCAAAGCGATGAATCTGCTAGATTACGATATTGCCACACTTGGGAATCATGAATTCAATTATGGACTGGAATTCCTTGATGAAGTATACAATGATGCCAAATTCGATTTCATCAATGCCAATGTCTATATCGATGATAAAGACGGCAACCCAACTAACGATAAAAACAAGTATACGCCTTATAAAATTGTCTCTAAAAAGGTAAAGGACCAATCCGGCAAGACTCAAACCGTGAAAATCGGCTATATTGGCTTTGTTCCTCCTCAAATCAATGAATGGGATAAGGCCCATCTTGACGGCAAGGTCATCACGAAGGACATTGTCCAAACAGCTGAGAAATTCATCCCGGCAATGAAGAAAAAAGGAGCTGATGTCATTGTCGCAATGGCACACTCCGGCTTCAGCAGCAACGAAAAGAATACCGAGGATACGATTTATGCTTTAAGCAAGGTAAAAGGAATCGATGCCCTAACCTTCTCTCATACGCATAAAGTCTTCCCGGCAGCTGATGTCAGTAAGCTCGATGCCCTTTTCAAGGATGAGAACGGCAATGTCCTCCCTGGCGTGGACAATGAAAAGGGAACCATTAACGGTGTTCCTGCCGTACAAGCCGGTTTTGGCGGCGGCTCACTTGGGATTATCGACTTAACATTAGAAAAGAAAAAAGGAAAATGGATTGTCGCTGATTCACAATCCTCGACAAGAGCTGTTACAAAGGATGTCGCAGCTGACCAGAAAATCGTTAAAGCTGTCAAGAAAGATCATGAGGCAACCATTGAGTATGTCAACACACCAATCGGCACGACAACAGATGATATTTACAGCTACTTCGCCCTTGTGAAGGACGACCCATCCATTCAAGTTGTCACCAATGCTCAAACATGGTATGCCGAGAATTACATTAAGCTCAATAAACCAGAGCTCGCTGATATTCCCATTCTCTCTGCAGGCGCACCTTTTAAAGCGGGACGCAACGGCCCAGAGGAATTCACAGAAATCAAAAAAGGCGACCTGACTATTCGCAGCGCCGCTGACCTTTATCTATATGACAACACGTTAAAGGCCATAAAATTGACTGGTGCAGACGTCAAAGAATGGCTTGAGATGTCTGCTGGTAAATTCCATACGATTGATCCAGCCAACACTGCATCACAGGAGCTTCTCAATCCGTCATTTGCGGTATATAACTACGATGTGATTGATGGCGTGACCTACCAAATTGATGTAACGAAGAAACCGAAATACACACCAACCGGCGCTGTCGCTAATCCAGATTCAAGCCGAATCATGAACCTGGAATATAACGGGGAGCCTGTACAGCCCGATCAGGAATTCATTGTTGTCACAAATAACTACCGTGCCAATGGCGGCGGGAATTTCCCTGGCGTGACAAATGGAGAACTTGTCATTGATTCAGCTGAGGAGAACCGTCAAGTCTTGATGGACTACATCTCAGAGGTAAAGGAAATCACTCCGACAGCGGATGATAACTGGTCTCTTGCACCAATCGCTGGTGAAGTGAACCTAACATTCACCACATCACCGAAGGCTCAGGAATATATCACAGAAGACAGCCCGTTCACGTATACAGGAAAAACCGATGAAAAGGGCTTTGGAATCTTCACTTATGACCTAAACCGCGGCATCAGCATTCAGCTATTAAGCATGAATGATCTGCATGGCCAGTTGGACACTGTGACAACTGTAGGCGGAAAAGCAGCGGGACAAATTGAATACACAGCTGCTGCCCTAAAGGAGCGCGAGGCGGAGAATCCCAATACATTCATTGTTCACTCCGGTGATATGATTGGGGGCAGCCCGCTCATCTCGGCCAGCTTCCAGGATGAACCGACTGTTGAAGTCATGGAAGCAATCGGCTTTGATGCCGGGACACTTGGAAACCATGAATTTGATGAAGGTATCGATGAATTGAAAAGGATGATCTCCGGCGGGGATCACAAAAATGGCACAGAAGGATATGACGGCATGGACTTCCCTGTCGTTGCTGCCAATGCCTATGACACACGTGATGGCAAACTCATTACCGAGCCTTACACAATTCTTGAAGCAGAAGGCCAAAGGATCGGCGTAATCGGGGTCGTCACACAGGAAACACCTGAAATGATTGTTCGAAAAGGAAATGAAACATTAAAAATTACGGATGAAGTCGAAGCCATTAATACCTATACGGATGAATTAAAGAAGGAAGGCATTGAAGCCATCATTGTTCTTGCCCATAATCCTGCCATCCAGGAAGGCTATACAGACCGTTACGACGCTAGCAAAATCGCTGAACAAGTCGATGATGAAGTCGATATTATCTTTGCAGCTCATAACCACGTTGGCATGAACCGCGTGGTCGATAACAAATTGATTGTTCAAGCTTACTCCTATGGCTCTGCCATTGCAGATGTTGATATTGAAATCGACCCAGTCACCGGCGATATCTTCCACAAGGAAGCAGAAATCGTTACCGTGTTCCAAAGTGATTACACACCAGACCCCGAGGTCAGTGCGATCATGGACAAATACACTGCACTTGTTGAACCCATTAAGGCTCAGGTTGTCGGCCAATCTGCCGAAACCTTGGTCAAAGGGTACCCGACTATTGCACAAACCAATGGTGACCTTGCCCTTGGCAATTTGATTGCTGATGGAATGAGAGTCGCGATGGATGCAGATATTGCCATGATGAATGGCGGCGGCGTCCGCTCTCCTCTTGAGGCTGGAGAAGTCACCTTTGGCGATTTATTCGCCATTCAGCCGTTCGGCAACGTCTTAAACAAAGCAACACTCAGCGGAGCTGATATTGCCGTTGTACTCAATGAGCAAATCACAGCTAGAGGTCTTGATTATCATGTCTCAGGCCTGAAATACACATACACCTATGACGATGCGACCAAAACAGGCAAAGTCGTCGATATCTTCCTTCCAGATGGAAGCAAAATCGACCCTGAAAAGGAATACACAGTTGTGGTGAACAATTATATGTACTCGAACATCAGCACAAGCTTTGATGAGCTTGCAAGCTCCATGGAGGTTGGCCCAGTTGATATAGACGCAACTGTTGATTACGTAAAAACCTTGCCGAAGCCGTTTACCTATGCGGTTGAAGGACGAATCCAGCGGGTTCAATAATAAGGATGACCTGTTAGGATGCAATCGCATCCTGGCAGGTCTTTTTTATACGGATTATGCTTCCTCAACGAACTGGCTACCCGAGTAATCATGGTACCATCATGAAGGGTCCTTTTGAATGGATTCTGCCTAAAATCACCAAAATTTGGTTCAAAAACTCCCCAGCTTGTCCATTTTGACCTTATCAGTGCTGAGGGGTGCATGTGCCGATAGATTATCTCTTGCATTTGATGATTTATGGGCGAAATTATCTTGTTTAAGAGCGAGAACCTTTGCTTTATGGGCGAACTCCCATGGTTTAAGGGCGAACGGCAGTATTTATGGGCGGTAGTTTTCGAGTATGGGCGAAATGAAGATGTTATGGGCGGAAATAATGGCGTATGAGCGATAATCCAAGCCTAAGGGCGATACCCGCACCTTCCCTCCAACTCTGCTCATAGGAATACCCTCACCCATCATGCCGGCATACCCCATACAAAAAGCCGCCCCTCTATACACAAGGGACGGTCATTGCCACTACCTATTCAAATAATTTCTCGTATTGCGCATACCCTTCCTCTGCCAATTGCTCCTTCGGGATGAAACGCAGAGCAGCAGAATTTATACAGTAACGTGCACCATCCGGCCCTGGCCCGTCATCAAATACATGACCAAGATGAGAATCTGAGGCTTTAGCCCTGACCTCAATTCGCCTCATTCCATAGGAGGTATCAAGCTTCTCCTCGAGCTCCATGCGCTGCAGCGGCTTTGTAAAGCTTGGCCATCCGCATCCGGCATTATACTGGTCCAGTGAGCTGAAAAGAGGCTCTCCCGTAATAATATCCACATAGATCCCTTCCTCTTTATTATCCCAATACTCATTATCAAAAGGCGGCTCTGTCGCATTATTCCTCGTTACTTCATATTGAAGCTCAGTCAATTCATTTCTGAGCTGCTCATCTGTTTTAACCTTTTTCCAGTTCTCCCGGATAAACCGGGCACGCCCGGATCCTTCCCTATAAAGATTATAGTGGAATGGATTTTTCTTGTGGTATTCCTGATGCTTCTCCTCGGCCTGATAAAAGGGGGCAGCAGGGCGGATTTCCGTCACGATGTCCTTCTGAAAACGCCCGCTCTCAGCAAGCGCCTGCTTGGACTTCTCTGCCAGTCTCCGCTGATCCTCATTATGATAAAAAATGGCCGTCCGGTAGGAATGCCCTCGATCATTAAATTGGCCTCCTGGGTCAGTCGGATCAATTTGCTGCCAATATTGCTCAAGTAATGTCTGATACGGCATCACATCAGGGTCATACGTGATTTGTACAGCCTCATAATGCCCCGTCGTATCTGAGCATACCTCTTCATAGGTTGGGTTTTCCGTATGGCCGCCAGTGTAGCCAGAGACAATTCCCAAGATTCCCGGCTGCTCCTCAAAGGGCGATACCATGCACCAAAAACAGCCACCCGCAAATGTCGCAAGCTCCTTCTTTTCTCCCATTGAATGATTCCTCCTTTTTTCAGCTCGTAACGTATATAATAACCTTTCCTCTCTCTTTCAAACGCAAAAGAGAAGTGTCCATACGGCACTTCTCCTCTGTCATCAAGCCCCTGGTTGGGCCTTATGTTCTTTTTTCAATTCTCCTAATCGTTTCTTCACTTGATCTCGTTTACTAAGGTGCCGATAGCCAATGAATGTAACGATGAACGCTCCTGCAGCATCAACAATGAAATCCTCCATCGTATCCCGGAGCGCATCATGTCCCGTAAGAATTGTCCCATCTGCCGTCATGAATTTCTGCATATTCGTCCCTAGAATGCCGTCGGCAAGGAATTCATAGATCTCCCACACGGTTCCGCATGTCAGGGCAAAGCAAAAGGCGAACAGGGATACAAAGAATGGACTTAAGGTAATATGCAATCTCTCCATATCATTAAAGAAACTGACAATGACAAATCCTAAGGCTCCAAGCATCCCTGCGCTGAAGCAGTGAAGAATCAAGTCCCAATAAGGGATCTTAAAGTAAAAGTTCTGAACCTCGCCAAGATAAATCGCACAAAATAGAAAAATAAAATACATGATTTCCATAATATCTGGTATCTCAACTCGGAAACGCTGCTCCACCTTGGATGGAAGGAAGATAACAATACATCCAACCACACACTGCAGAATCATTAAAATATAATCGCTGCGCATACGCTCATATTCATGATGAGCAAGACCCGAAGGTGTAATAATGGCCATGTAGACAGCATACACGGTTGAGATTATGAGCAAAATCAAGACGATGCGAAAAATAACCGTTTTGTATTTCTCGTAATAGTAATTCTTTTTATCTGCCAAAATCTTATCCCCTTTTTATATCTTTTCAGTCATGTTTTATTATAGTAGGTATTTTGATACAAAAGCTAATATTTTACTATAATTTCTTTACTATATGATAGGTTTCAAAAAGGGTATAAGCTCTTGACTGACATACGCGGAAACAAAAGCCCCCCTAGAATTTGATCTTAGGGGGGGCAATTATCTTTATCCGTGATGAGCAAGCTCTGGAACATCTAATCTAAGCGCCCCAGATGTGGCGGCATGGATTTGAGCAAACAGCTCTGGATTCTCTGCAAGTGAAATGCCGTAGGAAGGCACCATTTCCTTGATCTTGCTTTCCCACCCGCTCATTTCCTGCGGGAAGCATTTTGCCAGGACCTTCAGCATGACATGCACGGCAGTAGAAGCACCAGGAGATGCACCAAGCAAGGCTGCTACAGACCCGTCAGAGGCACTGACAACCTCTGTTCCGAATTGAAGCGTTCCTTTGCCGGCATCCGTGTCCTTAATGACCTGCACGCGCTGGCCTGCAACAACGATTTCCCATTCATCACTTTTCGCATTCGGGATGAATTCACGAAGAACCTCCATGCGCTTCTCATGGGATAGCAGCAGCTGCTCAATTAAGTATTTCGTTAACGGAATCTCCTTTACGCCAGCCGCCAGCATCGTCAATACATTATTCGGCTTCACGGAGTTAATCAAGTCCATATTTGAGCCGGTTTTCAGGAACTTAGGCGTGAACCCGGCAAATGGCCCAAATAGAAGTGCCTTCTTATTATCAATGAAACGAGTATCCAAATGAGGCACGGACATTGGCGGTGCTCCGAGCTTCGCCTTACCGTAAACTTTGGCATGATGGCGCTCCACCACCTCCTGATTCTTGCAGACCATGAATAATCCGCTTACAGGGAATCCGCCGATATGCTTTGACTCAGGAATGCCGGTTTTTTGCAGCAATGGCAGGCTTCCGCCCCCGCCGCCGATAAAGACGAATCTCGCTGTATGATATTCAATTCTTTCCCCGTCAAGGTCCTGAACCTTTACTTCCCAAAGGCCGTCACTTGTACGTTTTATATCCTTGACGACGTGCCGGTAATGGACTTCCGTATTTGTTTTCGTTAGATGGTTAAACAGCATCCGGGTTAAAGCGCCGAAATTCACATCGGTTCCGTCATCGATTTTCGTAGCGGCAATCGGCTCAGATGATGTTCTTCCTTCCATCACAAGCGGCAGCCATTCCTTCAGCACGTTCGGGTCCTCAGAATACTCCATCCCCTGAAACAGTGGATTATCTGCAAGCGCTTTAAATCTCTTCTTCAAAAAGGAGATATTGTCTTGCCCCTCCACTAGGCTCATATGCGGGATTGCCCGGATGAAATCCTGCGGGTTCTGGATTAGTCCCTTTTGCGTAAGATAAGACCAAAATTGCTTGGACAGCTGAAATTGTTCATTGATGTTAATGGCTTTCTTGATATCAATTGACCCATCCGGCTTCTCAGGCGTATAGTTCAGCTCACACAGGGCTGAATGTCCTGTTCCAGCATTGTTCCACTCATTTGAGCTTTCCTCTCCCGGACTCTTCAATTTCTCAAACACCTTGATCTGCCAGCTTGGCTCAAGCTCCTTCAGCAAGGATCCCAAAGTCGCACTCATGATTCCGGCACCGATTAAAATGACGTCTGTTTCTTTCCGTATGCTGTTCATATTACCCTTCCTTATCCCCTTTTATTTGCAAAAAACCAGGTACTTTACACAGATGTTACACAACCAAAAGAAGTTACAGTTGGACCTACGTTTATCTAGATTTCAATGACCATATTTAATGTTAAACCATTCACTATATTTTAACAATTATAAACTATTTTAAGATTAAAAAACGGTTTCATGCTCATAAAGCCGGGCTATCTAATCATTTTCTCCTATGACAGCCGTGCATTTAGCCTTCCTGCGTTTCAGGGCAAACAAACAAAGGAATAGTATAGAAAAATGAAAGGGATGGAGATGACAGAAACAATGAATACGAAAAAAGAACATTCCTACTCAAGCAGGAATATACTTTCCGGCATATTGTTTGGCATCGGCTTTGCGGCCTTCGTTGATGAAGTGGTCTTTCATCAGCTGTTACGCTGGCATCATTTCTATGATCGTTCAACAACGGAGATTGGCTTGATCTCTGATGGACTTTTCCATGCCTTCAGCTGGTTTGCGACAATTGGAGGATTATTCCTTCTGGCCGACTTACGGAGGCGCCATGCATTCATTAAGAAGATATGGTGGGGAAGCATCCTCCTTGGTGCCGGAGGCTTTCAGCTCTATGACGGTACAATCCAGCATAAATGGATGAAGATACACCAAATCCGCTATGTCGATAATGTCTTTGTCTATGACCTGGTTTGGAACATCGCTGCCATAATGATGATGATTGCCGGCCTGGCCTTTATTCTATCCTCTAAACGGAGAAAGGCGGCCTCCTAATATGCATCATCATGCACCATTAGCCATCCTGCCTCAGATCTTGTTAAGCATCCCATTTATCCTTATCTTCATTGTATATATCTTGGCTGTCTTTAAAACCAATCGAACATATAGGCCATGGCCTCCCTATCGTACTGTTATGCTATGTCTGGGGACTGGCCTTGCCATTCTATCTGTTGCAGGGCCGTTAGCTGAGCGCGCTCACTACGATTTTCACGCCCATATGGCCGGCCATCTCTTCTTCGGCATGCTCGCTCCATTATTGATTGCCCTGGCCGCTCCGATAATGCTCATACTTCGCGCCCTGCCTACAAGGCTAGCAAGGCTGTTATCCAAAGGGCTTAAAAGCCGTCCAATCGGCTGGGTCACCCATCCGATTACAGCCGCATTTCTCAATATCGGCGGTTTATGGTTTCTTTATACGACAAGCCTATACTCCCTTATGCATGAGCATATGTGGTTGCACGTGTTCATTCATGCCCATATCTTTCTAGCGGGATACGTATTTACCATTTCACTCATCTATGTGGATCCCATTTATCATCGTGTTTCCTATCTTACTAGAGCGATCATACTCGTCCTTTCACTAGCCTTGCATAGTATCCTTGCTAAATATTTATATGCCAATCCCCCAGAAGGGGTTTCAGCAACCGAGGCTCAATCAGGTACCATGCTTATGTATTATGGTGGGGACCTCGTGGATGCAGCGATTATTTTTATCCTTTGCTGGCATTGGTATAAGGCGGCAAGGCCGCGGGCTGCCTTTGATGGTTAAAAAGATTAGGGGGAAGGCGCATAGACCTTCCCCCTGTTCATTAAAGACTACTCTCCCTCTTTCATCTCAAAGAGGTCATACTTAATAGAATCGTAATGGCCATGATAAATAACAGAAAATGGATTGATTACTCATAAAGCTGCACTTGATACACAAATCTATGTCATGGGATAATAGAATTAACAAATTTTTACACAAAAACCTATAATCCAGAAGGGAAAGATGACCCATGACCAACCATTCTCTCCAGAAAATCAGTCAAATTGGTATTCCTGTCAAAGATCTTAACCGTGCTGCCGCCTTTTATAAAGATATACTCAGCCTTCCCCTCTTATTCCAAACCGACCGTATGGCCTTTTTCGACCTCAATGGTCTGCGTATCATGCTTTCCTTGCCGGAGAAGGAGGAATTCGCCTGCTCCAGCTCTGTTCTTTATTTTCAAGTAGAAGAAATACTTGGAGCTTATGAGGAGCTCCTATCAAAGGAGGTTATCTTTACAGGTGAACCTCATATCATCACCAAAATGAACGGGGTAGAGACGTGGATGGCCTTTTTCCGTGATTCGGAGGGGAATACGATGGCGCTGGTAAGTGAGGTAGAGGTATGAAGAAGGAGGCCACATTGGTCTCCTTCTTCATGTATGATGATTATTGCTGTCCCATCAATCAACCACAAACCCTTGCAAATCCCACTTCTCCACCCGAACAACTGCCTCTCCAGAAAAGGCAATACTTTCATCGTCTGGTTTGGGAAAATAACGGGCGGTAAAAACCTTCTCGCCCCCGTTCAAGAAAATCTCCAAGGAGGAGTGATCAAGAAAGACGTGAATTCTTGAAAGAGAGGAGATGACACAGGTTCTTGATTCAAGTGCTCCTGTTTTGACGTTCCTTCTCTTCAAGATGACTTCATTCTTATTCGCATCATAAATGAGTTCAGCGCTGTTTCGGAGGGTGATGGTAAACTTGCCGCCCTGCAGTTCAAGGAGCTCAATCATGAGCTCGATTGATTTGCCGCCAATCGGAGGGGGAAATTGCCCTGCTCCATCAAGGACTAGCTCAGCTTGGACCTTATTCTCTCGAAGTCCCTTCATTTCATTCAAAGGGCTTTGATACAAGCATCCATTCTCGAAATGAAGCTCTCTTGGCATTGTCAAGGCGTGCACCCAGCGGTGGGAGATTGTCGGCTGGTGCTGTTCTGCTTCATCTGTCATCCCCATCCACCCATAGAGAATGGTCCGTCCAGTATCGTCCATGAAGGTTTGCGGAGCATAAAAGTCAAACCCACGGTCAAGCTCAGTGAAGGGCCCGTGCTCATAGGCAAACTCCCTTTCATCAAATTCCCCGGCAAAATAACCGGATTGAAAGAGATTTTGATAGTCACGCCCACTAGCCTCCAAGCCTTGCGGAGATACAAGAAGAATGTCCTTTCCATCTAAGTGAATGAGGTCCGGACATTCCCACATATAGCCGAAATCATCTAATCCATTCAGTCCGCTGCCAGCTATCGTCCCGGCCTCCTCCCATTCATATAAATCCTTTGAGTGGAAGAGGGCGACAGCTCCTTGCTCCTTAACAGTTTGTGCACCTAGAACCATGAACCATCGGTCACCCTGCCTCCATACCTTCGGATCACGAAAATGAGCGGTATAGCCTTTCGGAAGCTGCAAAACAGGCCCAACCTTCTCAAAGTGAATGCCATCCTCTGAAACAGCTAGACATTGATAGGTTTCCCGCGCCCCGTCTGCTTGCTTCACATTCCCGGTATAGAAGAGATACATTTTCCCCTCCCATTCAATCGCACTCCCGGAATAGCAGCCATTTTTGTCATACCATTCACTCGGGGCAAGCGCGATTGGCTCCTCCTGCCAATGCAGCAGGTCCCTTGATGTGTAATGTCCCCAGAACTTTGCGCCATGGGCTGTTTCAAATGGATTCCATTGATAAAAGACATGGTATACACCCTTAAACTGAATCAATCCATTCGGGTCATTCAACAGTCCAACTGGCGGCATGAGATGGTAGTGCAGCCGATAAGGGTCTTGCTGTACTGTTTTATGATATTTATCCGTCACTTCCCGCGCCCATAGCCGCAGCAGCTGATCATTCTCTGACATGGTATAACCATCCTCACTCATTTTTTTATGAATAAAAGGCAGAACGACACTCGCCTGCCTTTCGTTTATTATTGTTCGATTTCCTTCTTCATCTTATCTGAATAGCCAAACATCCAGGTGAGTGCGAACGCTACTGCAATTGAAACAAGGTTCACCAAAATATACGCAAGAAGCTGTCCGTTCAAATAAAGCAATGTCCCTGGGATTACTGTTACCGCCATTCCCGTTGCCTCCAATTGGAATAGAGAGGCCAGAAAGCCGCCGACAGCCCCGCCGATTAGACCCATAATAAATGGTTTCCCGTAGCGTAAATTAACCCCAAACAAGGCTGGCTCTGTAATTCCTAAGAATGCTGATAAGGCGGATGGGAAACCTAACGCCTTCAGTTTCGTTGATTTTGTCTTCATGGCAACCGCTAATGTCGCACCACCCTGGGCAGCGACTGCACAGGTGACGATGGCATTATAAGGATTACTCTGGAATTCAGCAAGCAGCTGGATCTCGAGCATATTAAAGACATGGTGGACACCTGTAATCACGATGATCTGGTTCAAGCCGCCAATAATCAGCCCGCTGATGCCAAATGGCCATGAAAGGACAGCTTTTGCGGCAGTCAAAATACCATTCTCAACCGTATGGAAGATTGGCCCGATAACAAGCAGGGATAAAACAATCATCACAAGCAGTGTCAAAAATGGGGTCAAAATTAAATCCAATGATTCCGGTACACGCCTTCTAATGGCCCTCTCTAATTTAGCCCCAATGATTCCGGCAATAAATGCCGGCAGAACAGAGGCTTGATAGCCGACAACCGGAATAAAGCCGAAGAATTCAAGCGGTGTCACATCCCCGCCCGCAACCGCCCATGCATTCGGCAAGGACGGTGACACGAGCATTAAGCCAAGTACCAGCCCAATGATTGGGCTTCCTCCAAATACCCGAAATGTTGACCAGGCGACAAGGGCCGGCAAAAAGATAAAGGCCGTGTCTGTTAATACTTCCGTAAAGAGAAGGAAGTTGCCGGATACGTCATCAGGTGTCAATCCAACCAACCCGAGTATTTGCTCCTGCATCAGGAGACCGCGAAGTCCCATGAATAATCCCGTTGCAACAAGCACCGGAATAATTGGAACAAAGACATCCCCAAATGTCCGAATGGCCCGCTGGAAGCGGGTTCCGCTCTTAACAGCCTCCTTCTTCTGGTCAGAAGGATTCATAGTGGAAAGGCCGAGTCCCTCCACCTCTTCATATACCTTATTAACGGTACCGGTTCCGAATATAATCTGGTATTGACCTGAATTGAAGAACGCTCCCTTAACCTTCTGGATGCCCTCTACCTTCTCCTGATCAATTAATTCCTTGTCATTCACCATGATGCGGAGTCTTGTTGCGCAATGAGCCACAGAGGAAATATTCTCCCTTCCTCCAACGGCTTCAATCACTTCCTCTGCAATTCTGCGATTCTCTGACATTGCCATTCACCCCTTCTCATTCTATTCCATCCCATTTTTCAAAAAAGATACGTACATTAGTTCAATGTGGAATCGATTCCACAAACAATAAAATAAAAGTGCAACCGATTTATGAAATCGATTACACAACCATTATATACTGTCCCTTTGTAAAAATCTATGTTTTATGTTCCTCTTTATAACTTGTTTTCCATTATTATCAATCAACTCCAGCATTAGAGCTGCTGCTTCGCGCCCTGCTTCCTCGACCATAAAATCAATGGTCGATAAGGATGGCGTAATAAACTTCGATAGTTCAGATGCTCCCATCCCGGCAATGGCGATTTCATCCGGAATAACCAGCCCGGACTCCTTCACATACTGCATCGCACCAATCGCGAGCCTATCAGTCACAGCAAGAACAGCCGTTGGCCTCAACGATGAAGTCTCCATTATTTCCCTCATGCAGGCACGTCCAGATTCCAAATCAAAAATCCCTGTTTGAACCCAGCTACCTTCTATCGGCAGACCGCTCGCTGCCATGGCATCCAAATATCCTTTCTTCCGCAGTATCCCGACGGCTGGATCTGACTCACTGACTCCAATGAACGCAATTCGCTTATGCCCTTTATCAATAAGAGCTTGCACGGCATCCTTGGCTGCCTGATAATCATCAAATACGACATTGGGGTGGCCTGGCATATCCTGTCCAACCGCAACAAAAGGAATGGCCAGCTGGTTGATTTCCGCCATAAGCTCCGGCTCCGTATTCGTTGCTGACAGAATAATTCCGTCTACATGCCTGCTTCTTAACAGCCGTAAATTCTCTATCTCCTTTTCCGGAATCAAATTGGTATTGGCAAGCAGGATTTGATAGCCCGATTCACCCAAAACCTCATCAATTCCCTTTACAAGGCGGCTCGAGGTCTCCGTGCTGATCTTCGGAAGGATGACCCCAATGACCTTTGTCTTCTTCGTCCGCAAGGATTTAGCATGCTGGCTTGGAACATACCCTGTTTCTTCAATAACTTTCAGAACCGCACTTCTCGCCTTTTCGCTTACATAGCCAGAATTATTCAAGACGCGAGAAACCGTCGTTCTCGAAACATTTGCTCTCTGCGCAATTTCCTTTATCGTTAGCATCGAACCGTTCCTCCCTTTAAATCTATTATCATTTTACACAAATCAGCTAAAAAGACATAGAAACAAACGGGCACACGTAATCCCTATTATTTGGTAAATAGTTTGAATTGATTTACAATACAACCAAAGAAACTCGTTGGATTCAATTCCGTCAAAATACATGCAAAGGTGGTAATCTAGATGTTCAAAAGCCTATTTAAGAAAAAACAGCCGAACGATCAAGACCCGATGCTCGTACCCTTAAAAGGAAAGGTTGTTGATCTCGAGACTGTGCCAGATCCTGTATTCGCCCAGAAAATGATGGGAGATGGATTTGCCATTGATCCTGCCGACGACACAATCCTCTCACCTGTTGATGGAGAGGTCATCACCATCTTCCCTACTAAACATGCCATCAGCCTGAAAAGCAATAAAGGCAGAGAAATCCTCATCCATGTAGGACTTGAAACCGTTCAGTTGAACGGGGATGGATTCACACCTCTCGTCATGGACGGCCAAAAGATCAAGAAACGCCAGGAGTTGATGAAGGTTGACTTTGAAGCCATTAAACCAAGAGTCCCATCTATCCTGACACCCGTCATTTTCACAAATCTGGATGAGAATGAAAAGGTTGTTGTGGAGGGAGAGAATATGTTTATAAAAAACTTATAACTATATTACAATAATTGAATATGCTAACATTCTCATGAAATTGACCCTCTCCTGATGCTTAGGTGAGGTCTTTTTTGTGATAAAAGAACCCTCAAAAGGCAGATTTCTGTTTTACATTTTATAGGAAAAAATAACTTATGAACCTTCTAATATATGGTAGTTTTTGCTTACCAAATATCCTATAATTAGATGATGACTAATCGAAATGGGGGATATTATGAGAAAAGGATTTATATTATTAATCATTGCTGTATTTCTTATTTTTAACGTAGGTTCCTATGTATCTTTTGCTGAAGGTCCGACTGAATCAAATGAAGAGGAAAAGAGCTTAATAGTCAACTCAGATGAGGGGGAAATGGAGGAGAATCCCTTTGAAGGTTCAATGGTGCAAGACTTGCGAGCAGTCGCAACATCCCCTGCCACCATTGATCTTAGCTGGTCAGCTATAGAGGGAGCCACAAATTACGAAATCTATCAAGCAAGTGGTCCAAATGCTGAATACACGTTGATTGATACCGTTTCATCTATCTCCTACACCTTGCAAAACGTCACTCCTGGCCCTGTAAAGTATTACAAGATTAGAGGCGTCCAAGAAACAAATGAAATGTACCTTTATAGTCAATATTCCCAAATAGTCAGTGCCGCCACTTCCCTGACAGCTCCGCTAAATCTTGAAACAGCAAAAACAACCTATAATTCCGTTACTCTATCATGGAGTCAAGTAATTGGCGCAAAAGGATATGAGATCTATGCAGCTGAATCTGCCAATGGTACCTTCAAACGAGTTAAAATCACCTCAGATACAACCTTTACCCACACAAATCTAGCGACTAACAAAAGTTACTTTTATAAAATCAAGGCTTATTCTCAGGATATAACTACCTATTATGGTCCGTTCTCTAACACCATCAGCGCTAAATTATCGTTCACTGCTCCTGTTAATCTCAAGGTTACCAACAAGACCTATAACTCAGTAAGCCTATCCTGGAGCAAAGTACAAGATGCAAAAGGGTATGAAATTTGGATGGCATCTGCCAAAGACGGCAAATATACAAAAGTAATTTCTACAACATCCACATCCTATACTCATAAAAATTTGGCAACAAACAAAACCTATTATCACAAGATTAGGGCATATACAGGAAACCCAACCGTATACACTTCCTATTCAGGAGCTGTCAGTTCCAAACTTTCCCTTGCCTCACCTCAAAACTTCAAGGTAGCCAAGAAAACGTACAACTCTGTCTCACTCTCTTGGAGCAAGGTTCAGGATGCCAAAGGGTATGAAATTTGGATGGCGTCCTCAAAAGATGGCAAATATACAAAAGTAACATCTACAACATCCACATCTTATACTCATAAGAATCTCGCAACAAATAAAACTTATTATTACAAGATTAGGGCATATACAGCAGGAAGCCCAACTGTATACTCCTCCTATTCAGGAGCTGTCAGCGCCAAACTTTCCCTTGCCTCACCTCAAAACTTCAAGATAGCCAAGAAAACGTACAACTCTGTCTCACTCTCTTGGAGCACGGTTCAGGATGCCAAAGGATATGAAATTTGGATGGCGACCTCCAAGGATGGCAAATATACAAAAGTAACATCTACGACATCCACATCTTATATTCATAAGAATCTCACAACAAATAAAACCTACTACTATAAAATTCGATCATATGCTGGAAGTAAGCCTGTTTACAGCTCCTACTCCAGCATTGTTAGCGCAAAGCTATTTGTCCCTGCCCCTTCCTCACTAAAGGTATCAACCAAGACCTATGATTCTCTGACTTTATTATGGGGTAAGGCAAATGAAGCCAAGGGTTATGAAGTATATATGTCGACAACAAAAAACGGCAAATACACGAAGGTTAAATCAACTGAATCAACATCTTTTAAGCACACTAAATTAACCACAAATAAGACCTATTACTATAAAGTCAGGTCGTATGTAAAATCCGGCAAGAAAACGTACTACAGTTCCTTTACTAGTAAAGTAAAAGGAAAACCAACACTTAATGCGGTACCCTCAGTCAAAACAAGCGGTCATGTTGATGCTATTAAAATTAGCTGGGGATCAGTAAGTGGAGCTAATGAATACAGGGTTTACCGGTCATCCTCCAAAAACGGCGATTATAAAGTAGTTAAATCAACAACTGATAAGAGTTATACAGATAAATCTGTCAAAAAGAGAGTCACATACTACTACAAAATCGCAGCCATCCGGAAGGTAGGAAAGAATACTTATGCAGGGCCTGCCAGTACTATTACCAGCGGCATTACGCGGACAGTTGAAAAACCAAATTTCTCTGTTTGGACATCTAGTGAAACTGATTCCTCTACGTATGCCGTGTTACTCCATATTGAAAATTATGGCTCCAAGCCGTTGCGGATTTTAAGTGATGGTGCTTTGATTGATAATGAGTATGAGGATTTTGATCGCCCTTTGCAGCAAATTGATGTCGACACGATTGAAGATCTCGAATGGCTAGAAATTGGAGCGAAAAGCGATTCGTTTATCGGTTATCGGGTGATTGGCGGCCCGACCTGGTATGATAGAAAATCAACCATCATCTATGAATTCAAATACGATGGAATTGAGTATTATGGGTATGCGAGCAGCTATTATGGCTCCTATTATTCGGAAAAGAAAAAATAGACCTAACAAGAAACCCTCATTCGGCTAACAACCGAACGAGGGTTTTTCATTCCCAATAATATTATTGCTTCCCTTCTTCCTCCGGATAAACAAGTCCCCACTCCCTGCGAATCTCCGTCATGATATCCATAACATCCTTCGTCAGGTTCAAATGAGTTACCTCTTTATTGCCCTTAACGGCTGCCTCCATGTCCTGCATTTCATAATAGAGCGCATCCTCGGTGTTTCCGGTCTCGATTACTTCCTGCTCACCGGTTTCCGTATAGGTAATGACCGCTTTTTGGCCTCTTGGGTATTCCATCAGTTCAATATAGCCTTTGTCACAGGAAATCATTCCGCGCTTCGGCTGTTTGGAGTGCAAGGTTAAGGCGATGGTCACCATTTCTTGCTTTTCGTTCATCATGAGGATGCCCGCCTGCTCATCAACACCTGTTGGTGCGTATTTCACTTGGCTCACGACTTGGTTTGGTTTTTCAGACATGAACCAGCGAGCGAATGAGATTGCGTAAACGCCAATATCCAAAAGAGCGCCTCCAGCCAGCTTTTTGTTAAAGAAACGGTTCTCCATATCATATTCTTTATAGCTTCCGAAATTCATCTGGATCATCCGAAGCTCGCCCATTGCACCAGAATCGATTCGTTTTTTCAGTTCTTTGTAGATTGGCATATGGAAGATAGTCATTGCCTCTGCCAATACGACTTGATTCTCCTCAGCGAGTTTGATGCACTCATCCAGTTCTTCACTGTTAAGGGTGATTGATTTCTCTACCAATAAATGCTTGCCGTTTGAAAGTGCCTCTTTCATGAATGGAAAATGAGTGTTATGCGGTGTTGTGATATAAATAATATCGACATTCTCATCATGGAACATCTCGTGGAAATCATTATATACTTTGCCGATTCCATGCTTTTCTGCAAAATCTATCGCCTTGCTATGCGTACGGTTGCCGACAGCATAAAAGGTCTTGCCCGCCTTTTTCAAGGAAGCTGCCATTTCATTTGCGACAACCCCTGTCCCTAATACAGCCCAGTTTAAGTTTTCTCTCATTCGGATAATCTCTCCTTTGTATATCAGTTTTATACCAAACTACCGCTCATCATTATTATGGAATTGCAAATGCTCTACTTTTTTTACTATAACAAAATAACTTAATTAGCGAAAAAAGGTTGATGATTTTGAGGACTATACGAGCGGTATGGATAGTTGCCTCATAAAAATCTTACGAATCTGTTCCTGAAAATGCAAAGCGCTAAGTCAAAGTAAGTTATGACTGCCGATACTATGGCCGTTAAAAAATCTACTGCAGCCCTTACAACCTCCCTTTCGGACAAACCGACTATGATATTTCCATCTTCTCTTAAGAGATTCCTATAATAGAGTATATGCCGATGTTAGATGAACCTAAAAAAGAGCCAGTTATCATGGATAACTGACTCTTTGTTTAAATGATTAAAATGGGTTGGTTGCGATAAAGCTTGCTGTTTTCACATACATGCGCGGATTAATTTTCAGCTGATCCACGATAAATTCAGCGATATCCTCCGGCTGGATATATTTCGCATCATTGTTTTCCTTCATAAGATCCAAATCGAGTGCAAGATCTGTCGCAACAGTGCTCGGTGTCAAGGCTGACACGCGAATATTATTGCGGCGCACCTCCTGGGCAAGGGATTCTGTGAACCCGATGACCGCGAATTTTGATGCGCTGTAGGCACTTGATGTCGCCGCTCCATTCAATCCGTTGGTTGAAGAGATATTAATGATATCCCCACCGTTTTTCTCAACTAGCTGAGGAAGTACGGCTCTTGTCACATAATAGGTGCCAAGCAGATTCGTATCAATGATTTTCTTCCACTCTTCCGGATCCATTTCAACCACCTTGCCGAATGAGGCAATACCCGCATTGTTAATGAGAATATCAGCCGTACCTAATTGGCTGGTCAATGTTTCAATAGCTGCCTCAACCTGCTCTTTGGATGAAACGTCCGCAGATGCATAAGCAACCTTCACTCCAAGACTCTCAATCTCAGCTGCTGCTTCCTTCAATGTAGCCTCTTTACGTGCAAGCAGTCCAATATGAACTCCCTCTTTGGCTAAGGCAATAGCCGTTGCCTTGCCAATTCCTCTTGCTCCGCCTGTGATAAAGGCAATTTTATTTGTTAATGCTTGTGCCACTTCTTTCAGCTCCCTTCAAAACTACATTCTATCTTCCACTATACTATTTCCCCTCCCATATGACTAAAAGGTTGCTTCCTTTCAACAAAAAAACACCGCTGTCTATCAGTGACGGGTTCTCTTTTCTTATTAAACTAACGCCCCTGTTAGTTTAAGTATATATATTCACAAAATTTGTTTATTAAGTTAAATAAATACTATAACAAAATGCAAGATCTATTGAATAGGTAAAAATGCCACTTGCCAAATTCCATCTTCATTTTTAATCATCTTAAACCCACTTTTCCCTTTGCCAGAATCATATTCAATATAACCTTCATAATCATTCGTCTGTATGAATTCTCCTTTGTCTATATTTTTGAATTGTTTTATGACCTGTTCACTAGTTCCTCTGTCAGTTACGGGAATTTTTTCATCTTCTTCTTTTGACCATTGAATATACTCTTTTCTGTCTGTATATAAAGCATATTGAGCATCAATTTTTTTATCTAATATTGTTTGAACATATAACTTCCCAATACTGATAGGTTCTAACCTCCTTAAATGTTCTAGATTTAAATCTTTTTGAAAGTCAGTATAAACTTTCTCCTCCTCATTAGATAGTTCAAAAAGGTTAAATTCAGCGGCAGAGCTATCGACAATTACTTTATTCTCAACTGTCTTATCTTCTTTGATATCTGTTTTCTCAAAATTACAAGCTGTTAATAGGATTGTTCCAGAAATAAAAGCAATACCCAAATATTTACTAATCATTTCTCCTTTTCCTTTCCTAGTTCATTCAGATCTGTCTCTAAACAGATCCTTCACTCATAAGAAGTTCAACAGAAAAAGGCATTAATCCTCCTTTGGATCAACGCCCCAATTAGTTTCTTTGTACCAATTCGTTTATATCCTATGTGTAATTATCCTGCTCTAATCCATATTTAATCGTTTGAGTTAATATTAAATCTGCTCAATTGGTATAATTTCGATCAAAAGTCGAAACCAATTGATTAAAGATATCGAGAGCAGCCTCTCTTTTCTTTTCGCTTTTATTGTATTTGGGATTACGAGTAAATACAACCTCATCATAGGCTATGCGTATTTCACCCAATGTATCGACAAATACCATCTCTTTTTCTGAAAAATTTTTATAATCATTGTTCTCAACACAGACTACTTTCAATTCATAAGCCAGATCATCGATTTTCTCCTTAATATCCATATCTCCACTGTTAACACTGTCTTTCATTTCATTTGTAAAAGTGATACCCATAGATAGGACATCTTCCCGAACCCCTGTACTTTTTGAATCATTATTGAGTTCTGTTTGAGAACAACTGGTTGCGAGACCCACTGCCATAATTAACACACAAAATTTTAGAGTTAGAATGGTTTTTTTCATTACTTTTATAATAAAGGTTCCGATTTTTTAATATCAAATGGGGTTGAGACGATTTTAACATTTTGACTTTTGCTTGGAGTAAGTTGAAGATGCTCTGCTTTAACAAATTCTTTCACTTGACCTTTTCCATCGATTTCTCCCATTTTCCCACCGACTCCATTCGATATCCCTGGTGTTTGTTTAAACACTTTCATCCCTCTTTTCTACTGCCCCTTTAGTAAAAAACGACTGCTCTTATATCCAACTGCACCGATTAACAAGAATTCATAAATAATTTTATCCTAATGGACTTACCAATTCCTCTGATTGAAGGATTAACGCGGTTAATCCCATTTCACTTCCGCTAAGATGTCCTTCACCTTTATTCCAGAACACTCCCTGTCCACTTTTAATTGTCACTCTTTGTTTATTTTCTCCTTCTACCCATCCTTTGCCTTCAACTACTAAGAACAGCTGAGGTACTGGTGCTTTGTGATAACCAACAATTCCTTCTTGCTCTATGGTGATAAAGTCTATATTAGTGGGTGATTCTGTTTTCATAAACTTTGAATAGAAAGAAGATATAGAGTTATAATTACTGATTTTCTAAGCTGCCTCTCTTCCAAATTTAAAAACTTCCATATATTCATCTCCTATCATTTGGTATTTCTTTGTTTTATTTATTCGACAATCTTATTGAGCTAACCTGCCCTTTTCTACAATAAGAAATTCAACAAAAAAGAGCATTAATCCTCCTTGGATCAATGCCCCTGTAGTTGAATAACGAATTTCCCTATCATCTCCAATCTTTAGCCATAATAATAAAGTTATATGTATTTCCTCTTATTTCATTGTCAAATTTCCCCTTCTTTTTAAAGCCAATCTTCTCATACGTTCTTATCGCTCGTTTGTTAAACTCAACTACGGCTAATTCTAAATGACTAAAATTCAGTAATTCTCTACCTTGTTCAACCACCGTATGAACAAAATTAGAACCATTCCCCTGTCCTGTAAGAGATGGTTTCATTTGCACCCCCACAGCTAATATCGTTTCACCATCATCTTCGACATTATAAAATTCGCAATTCCCAATTAAATTGTTGTTCTCATCAACCACTGAGAATTGTTTTTCTGAATTGACACTTTGGATAAAACCATCGATTTTTTCTTGCTGGATATTGTTATCATAAAAAGAATATATACCATCATATGTCCAAGTAATAAATTCCTTAACATCTTCTTCTGTTCTTTTTCTAATCTTATAACCCATAGCTCTTCATCCCCTATCTATTTCCTAATTCTACATCCATATGTTGCACTTAGCCTCCTTTTAAACGGTTATGTACTAAACTTGAGGAATTACACAATAAAAAAATGCCTTATGTTTAATCCTTCATAAGACATTTTTAAGCAATCTATTCTTTATGTTTATAGATAATTCTTTCTATAGTTTTAATAGAGAGGTGGTAATCCTTAGCCAATTGAGCTTTTGATATTCCATTATTATATCTATAATAAATAGCTTGATTTCTTTTTTCTAATGTTTTTCTCGCACCATTCTTTTCTCCCCAGGAAAGCTCATTTCCTCTTTTCCTAGGGATATATAAATAATCTCCATCAACATATTTCTGAATAACTGATATTAATTCTTTTGGCAATAAATCATCAGCCCTTTTGTATCCCATATCTGTCCCTACTTTCTTATTCTTATAATGTAATTAATAAGAATAAGCAAAGACCGCTAAAACCATTTGTTCATCTATTTACTTTCTCAATAGCAGCCTTTGCTGCTAACAAGAGAATATTCTTATATTAAGGTATTTTCCCATTACAAACCCTCCTATAGTAACTAAATGATACACCTGTTGGTGATTATCTTAAATAATTCTATGACAACTGGTTCTATTCCTTCTTCCGCTAAACTGCCCGTTAGCTTAAGAAACTTTTTTCATTTACATCTATTATGTTTACTAATTCATCTAAGGTTCCAATGCACTTATTGATTTCAGACAATTGATAAAAAGTACTTGTGGTTTCTAGGTTATCTACTTCATTGTCTGATGAATAAAGATAGATTTTCTTACTATTACCAATAGCAATTCCAAGTTCAACGTGGCTGCCTTTTCCTGCTGGTAATAAAACTACAACAAAGTCAGCTTCTATTACAGCATTGGTCTCCTTTTGACCTATCTCCTTAAGTTCCTCTAATGTAGTAATGTTTTCATTTAGAGTCCAATCGTATGTATGGGTGAATCCTTTTTCTTTCAATATTTTACTAACATATCTAACCTTTTCTATGTTCTTAAAGCTAGAAGCAATATAAAATTTCATCTTTCTCCCCCTTTTTTAATCATAATATTTTAAAATTCCTTCTTTCACTAACCTGCATCGATAGTTTAAGAAAATTCCTTCACATACTAATCTTTACATAAGATCTTTTAAGCGTTTAATTACTGAATGAACTGTCAATCTGTGAAATGAAATAAGTCTACCCCTAAAAATGACTGAAAATATACCATAAGGGGTTGGAGATAGCTCCATTAATTCTTCTCTGCCTTTGAAATCAATTATCTTAGCATCAATACCCAATTTATTTGCACCCTCGATTATATTTTCTGTCGCAACTTCTACATAAGGACATTGAAACGAACGTAGTATAGTAAGTTCGCTAAATTTTTTAACTCTTTCATCCCAATTAGTAGGAAAAAAAGGTAGTGATGTACTATCTTCAAATTGATAAACGAGTAACTCAAAATTATAAGGTGCTGTATCTACCAATTTAAAGTGTTTCTTTAAAAAGATATCCTTGCTTGGTGTCCAAGAGGTTTCAGAATTTGTTACCACTACTACGCCTTGCTTAGAGCGTCTTTTTGCATCTTCAAGACAATTGTTAATTAGTTT